>QGUQ01000362.1 GCA_003242195.1 Bacillota bacterium
CGTCCTGGGGGCGCTGCTGGCGCTGGCGGGCGTGGCGGTGGTCACCTTCGCCGGGGCGGGGAGCGGCGGGGACGTCCTCGGGGGCGGGCGGGCGCTGTACGGCAACCTGCTGGCCGTGGCCGGTTCCTGGTTCTTCGCCGGCTACATCCTCATCGGCCGCCGGGTCCGGCAGGTGCTGCCCGTGCTGCCCTACACCACCCTGGTGTACGGCGTGGCGTCCCTGGCCATCGCCGCCGGCCTCCTGGGCACGGGCCTGCCCTTCGGCCCCTACCCGTGGCGGGAGTACTTCCTCTTCGCCGCCCTGGCGGTCATCCCCACCCTGGGCGGGCACACGGTGTTGAACTGGGCGCTGGAATACGTGCCGGCCAGCGTGGTGTCGGTGTCCATCCTGGGGGAGCCGGTGGGGGCGGCGATCCTGGCGTGGCTGCTGCTGGGCGAGGCGCCGGCGGGCATCGAGCTGTTGGGAGGAACGCTGACGCTGCTGGGGCTCTTCATCGCCACCCAGGCCGGCGCGGGACGCGAGCGGGGGAGCGAGGGCGTGGAGGGCCCAGCGGCCGGGCAACCGGCCGCCCGGTGATGACCCGATGATTGCGCGGCTTCAGGACGGGGCCGGGTCCGGGTCTGTCCGCGCGGGTTCCCCCGGGTTGGGGGGGCCGGGGGGGGGGGGCGGGCGGGGGTGTCCCCGGCCGGCTTGCGAGCCGCCCTCCCGCCGGGCCAGTCGCTCCAGCACCAGCCGGTAGCCGTCCGCCCCGTAGTGGAGGAAACGGTTGATCCGGCTGATGGTGGCGGAACTCATGCCGGTCTCGCGGTGGATCTGCTCATAGGTCTGGCCGGCGGCGAGGCGCCGGGCCACCTCGAAGCGCATGGCAAGGGACTGGATCTCCCCGACGGTGCAGAGATCCTCGAAGAACCGGTAGCACTCTTCCAGCGTTTCCAGTGAAAGGATCGCCTCGAACAAGCGATCGACCCGGGGGTTTTGCAGGCGCGACTGGTACGCCACCGGTCCGGTTCGCCCCCCGCCGCTGCGTCAGCGGTCTACCCGTCCCGCGGCCGTGACCTCGCCGGCGGGCGCGGCCTCCTCCTCCCGCTCCGGGCAGGCCACCGCCCCTTCGGCGGGTTCCTCCTGCTGCTGGCGGGCCTGCTGGCAGCGCGGGCAGATGCCGTAGAATTCGAACCGCTGGCCCAGGATGATGAAGTCGGACTCCCGGGCGACCCGCTCGCCGATGCCGTCCAGCGCGTCCGCCTCCACGTCGAAGATCTCCTTGCACGACACGCACTGCACGTTGGCGTGGGCGTGGGGGTTGCCGTCGTAGCGCTGAACGTCCCCCGGGAAGCCCAGCTGGCTGGCCAGCCCCAGTTCCACCAGCAGCTCCAGCGTGTTGTAGACCGTCGCCGGGCTGATCATGGGGAACCGCTCGCGAGCCTGCTGGTACAGCTCCTCGGCGCTCGGATGGTGGGAGCGCCGCGCGTTCTCCTGCAGCAGCTCGTAGATGGCCAGGCGCTGGGCGGTTACCCGGTATCCGCGATCGGCCAGCAGCCGGCGGAATTCTTCAATGGCCAGCGACATCCCGCTCACAACCTTTCGGCGCGACGGCGCCGCCGGGTTTCGTAACCTGCCATTCTCCGAATTCCGCACGCAGACTCTTTGGAACGCGAATCTTTTAATATCTACCTTGATGTTAGGCCTGCGTGCGGAACGGGGTCAAGGGCCCCTTGTCCAATCGACGCGGCGGCGCCTGCGTTTTTCGGACCTGCCGACGGCTTCATGCCGCTTCCCGCTCTCGCGGCCGGGCCGCGGCCCGAACCCGGCGGCCGCTTCGGTGCTCCGCCGGGCGGGCGCCCAGAAGGCGCAGCCCGTTGGCCATGACCAGCACCGTGCTGCCCTCGTGACCCATCACGCCGGTCGCCAGATCGATGCGCCCCAGTAGCGTCAGCGTCACCAGGACCGCAATCACCCCCAGGGCGAAGGCCAGGTTCTGCCAGACGGTGCGGGCGGCCCGGCGCGACAGTTCGAAGACGAAGGGCAGCTTGTCGACCTCGTCGCTGACCAGGACCACGTCCGCCGTCTCCAGGGCCACGTCGGTGCCCGCGGCCCCCATGGCGATGCCGACCCGCGCCCGGGCCAGGGCAGGCGCGTCGTTCACCCCGTCACCCACCATGGCCACGGGCCCCAGCTGGGCCGCCAGTTCGTCCACGGCGGCCATCTTGCGGTCCGGCAGGAGCTCGGCCCGCACCTCCTCGATGCCCAGCTCGGCGGCGATGGCGCGGGCCACCTCCGCGCGGTCGCCCGTGAGCATGACGGGGATCAGCCCCGCCTGCTTCAGGGCGGCCACCGCCCCCCGGACACCGGGCCGGATCCGGTCGCGGGCGGCGATGACGCCCAGGACGCGATCGTCCCGGCCGACCAGGATCACCGTCTTGCCCTCGGCGCCCAGCCGCTCCGCTGCCTGGAGGGCGGCCTCCGCGGCGGCGCCCTGCCGGCGGGCGAACTCGGCGCTCCCCGCCCAGACCCTGTGGCCTGCCGCCGTGGCCGCGACGCCGAGGCCGGGCACCACCTGGGTGTCGCCGGCGGGCAGGGGCTGGATGCCCCGCTCCCGGGCCGCCTCCAGGACCGCCCGGGCCAGCGGGTGCTCGGAAAGCTGCTCGGCGGTGGCCGCCAGGCGCAGGACCTCGTCCTCGGGCACGCCGTCCCGGGGCACCCCGTCGGGCACCCGGGGCCGGCCCTCCGTGAGGG
>QGUQ01000363.1 GCA_003242195.1 Bacillota bacterium
CCGCCAAAAATGAAGCGCTTGGCCCGCCGGCCCCTCCCCTCCGGCTTTCCCTTGGGCCCCGGCCGGAGGCGGGCCCCCGTCTCGGGCGTCAGGCGGTAACCGACGGCGATGATGTCGGGGTCGTCCTCCAGCGCCGCCCCCAGCAGCTCGTCCACGGAGACGGCCGGCCCCAGGCAGAAGGTCTCGTATCCCTGCGCCTCCGCCAGGTGGAGGAAGTTGACGACGCCGGCGACGTGCACGCAGTCACCGATGGCAGCACCCAGGATGCGCGGCTTCCGGTTCATCCCACGACCTCCCCCGTACCCGTGTTCAGACGACCATGGCCTCGTCCGGCTCTCCCAGGGTGACCCAGTGACGAATCTGCTCCGGCGTCATGCCGTCGAGGCCCATGGCCTCCAGGGTGCGTCCCTGCCGCCGGTAGTCCACGCCGTGGAGGGCGCTGGCCAGGTCGATGACGGCGTCGATGGCGGGCGTCGGGACGCCGAGCTGGCCGCCCAGGGCGGAGAGGGGAACCAGACTGGCGGGCACGTCTTCTTCCAGGTAACGATGGGCGAGGGTGCCCGGCGCGCCGATTCCCCGGTAGGAGGGGCTGGCCTGCAAGGCTTCGTACAGGGTGGAACCCTGGGCCCCGTAGGCCTCCGCCAACCACTCGCGGGCGCTGCGCAGGTGCAGATCAAGGGCTGCCGCCACCGCCAGTCGCTCGCGGTCGATGGCCTCCAGCACCCGGGCGACGCCGGGCGTGATGCCCTCCCGATAATACTCGAAGCGACCTCCCGTCGCCTCCACCCGCCCGGCGTTGAGCAACAGCGGCGCCGGGTGGAACACGGCCCCCATGTTGTCCAGGCTGGTCTCCAGGACGCTCTCGGCCGCGGTGAAGCAGGGCAGAGCCTCCCGCAGGGCGGCGAGCAACTCGGGGTTGCGAATGGCGGGCAGCGCCGCCGCCGTGACGCGGCGCTTGAAACCGAAGACGCGCACCCGGGCTGGCCCCGTCACGCGACTGGCGAACACGAGGGTTTGCGCCTCGCCCACCAGCACGTCGGCCCGGTTGCCGCATTCCCGCAGGACGGTGTGGAACTCCAGCGCCCCGCCGGTACGGCCCGGGTGGAGCACCACCACCTGGCCGTCGCTCAGGTAGCGGGCGCACCAGCGGGCCACCGCGCGGTGAGCCGTAGCGGGGACGACCACCATGACGAGCCGGCACTCCCGCAGCTCCGGGCCGATCTCGGTGGCGACTCGTTCCACGGGACCAAAGCCCGTGACCTCGCCCTCCAGGTGGATGCCGCCCGCCTCGGCGATGGGGCGCAGGCGCTCGGGGGAACGGTTGTACAGGGTGACATGGTAGCCCAGCAGGCCGAGGTAGGCAGCCATGGCCTGCCCTCCGTGGCCGGCTCCGATGACGGCAACGCGCCGTGCACGCACGCATACTCCCTCCTTCCGGTCGCTGGGCGCCTGCCCACGGGGCGGTGGCACCCTCTGGCGTCCCTCTTCCCATGCATGACCACAGGTAGGCCGGGACCTGACGGCTGGTGTACGGGGGGTCTGGACCGCGGCCCCCGCCGGGGGCCTCTTACCCCGACGGATCGCCGGTTACCCGACGCGGCAGAGAGCGATAAAAAGAGAGCCTTCGCGACACGGCTCGTGAGACGCTGTCAGGAGGAAGACATGTACATCCAGCGGGATCATCCTCGGTCGCAAGCCGTCGCAAACCTGAGCAAGCGCCTCGCTACGCCACACCTACCACTCGTTGACTTGGTGGTTTCTGGGGCAGAAAGGGCAACGCTATTGTATGGTTTCCCGCGGGTCCATGTCAAGGTAAGGCAGTCAGCGGTCCTTGGCCCACGGCCACCGCCCTCCGGCTCGCCGCTTCTCCCCTCGCGGCCTGCCGTTCGAGCCCGGATGACTTTCTCCGGCGGCGCCTGCACGACCGTCCGCGGTGGTGGTCTGCAGCAGGCGTTCCATCTCCTCGGCGATGGCCTGGCTTTCCCGGATCACCCGGCGGAGCTTCCGCAGGTTGTCTTCCATCTCTTGTCGCAGCTGCTCGTATCGCTCGGACACGTCGCCCCCGCCCGGAGCGGCCGTCGCCGGCATTCCCGCGCCGCCCTCGCTGCCCTGGGGGGGCACTGCGTGCCGTCCCGCGTCGCCCTCGCCGGCCTGGGCGGACGCTCCCACCATGTCGGAGCCAGCTCCGCGGGCTTGGGCCGGAGCAACCGCCACGCCCGCGCCGTCCCTGCTTGCCACGGCGGCCTCGCCGTGCCCGGGGGACGAACTGGCATTCGCCACGGCCATTCCCCCCCCCGGAACGGCTCCAGCCGTAGCGGTGCCGCCGTCCCCGGCCTCCGGCCCCTGGAGCCATGCTCCGGACCCCGTTGCCGCCGGCGGTGTCGCAAGCGCGGCCACCGGCGTTTCCCCCGTCCCAGTAGGCCCGGACGGCACGGGCGCCGAGCGGGCGCCAGTCCCCTGGCTCCCGGCGGGCGTGGCCGCCCAGCCTGCCCTGCCCGCCACCCGCGCCTGTACGCCCGGTCCGGCCGGGCCGGCGCCGCCGGCCGGCCAACCCGCCCCGCTCCCGCTGGGTCCCGACGAGGACAGGGGCGTTCCCGGCGCCGTGCCGGCCGCACCCATCCCCAGCAGCAGGCGTGGCGGGGGGCGCGCCCCGCGCCGCTTCCCCGTACCTTCCCTCCGCCGGGCCCCTACCCCCCCCCCCCCCTCTGGGCCCGCGCCCGGGGCGCCGCTGC
>QGUQ01000364.1 GCA_003242195.1 Bacillota bacterium
GTCCACAAGGCCCAGGGCTCGGAATTCCCGGCGGTGATCTTCGTCCTGGCCTGGGACGCCTACCTGCTTCTGACCCGCCCGATGGCGTACACCGGTGTCAGCCGGGCGCGGGAGCTGTTGTGGATGTTCCTCGAAGACGGGGCGCTGAAGCAGGCCGTGGACACGGTGCGTGACGTGGCGAGGAACCAGGCGATTGCGCTGTAAGGTGCTGCGATCTGCCCGAGAGAGAGGGTTGCCAGCATCTGCCGTTTTCAGCCATGAAGCTCTCCGACTGGGCTCGCAAGCAGGGGATCAGCTACATCACCGCCTGGCGGTGGTTCAAGGCGGGCCAGCTTCCCGTTCCCGCCCGGCAGCTCCCCACCGGCACCATCCTGGTCGAGGAACCCAACCCGCAAGGCCGCACGGTGCTCTACGCACGGGTCTGCTCCGCCGACCAGAAAGATGAGCTGCAGCGCCAGGTGCAGCACCTTGAGGCGTTTGCCCGGGAGCAGGGCTGGGCGGACTTCGACGTGGTCGCCGAGATCAGCTCTGGGCTCAACGGGAAGCGGAAGAAGCTGCTGCGCGTGCTGCGCGACCCCAAGGTGAGCCGGATCGTGGTGGAGCACCGCGACCGGCTGGCCCGGTTCGGGTTCGAGATGGTCGAGGCGGCCCTGGCTGCGGCGGGCAAGCGCGTGGTCGTCGTGGAAGAGGGCGAGGTCACGGACGACCTGGTGCGGGATCTCTTAGAGATCCTCACCTCTGCCTGCGGGCGGCTGTACGGGCGCCGGTCAGCCCGGAACCGTGCCAAGCGGGCGCTGGAGGCGATGGGATGCGGGTAACGCAGGCGTTCCGCTTCGAGCTGGATCCCAACTACGCTGCCCGCGTGGCGCTGGCCAAGCACGTGGGTGCCGCCCGCTTCGCCTACAACTGGGGCCTCTCCCGCTGCCTGCAGGTGCTGGAGCAAGGCCTGCCTCTTCCTTCGGCGGCCCAGCTCCACAAGGAGTGGAACCGCTGGAAGCGGCAGCACGCCCCCTGGTGGGTGGAGGTGTCCAAGTGCGCGCCGCAGGAGGCGCTTCGGGACCTGGAGCGCGCCATCCGCCACTGGCGGCAGGGCCGGGCGGGAAGGCCCCGCTTCAAGCGGAAGAAGAGCCTGGACGACAACACGGCGCGCTTGACCGGCTCCATCCGGGTGTTCCCCCGCCACGTGCAGCTGCCCCGCATCGGCAAGGTGCGCACCAAGGAGCGGACGGGCAAGCTCCTGGCGCTGCTGGCGGCGCGCAAGGCCCGCATCCTCTCGGCCACCGTGGCCCGCGAGGCCGACCGCTGGTACGTGAGCTTGACCTGCGAGGTGGAGCGGCCTGATCCCCCATTGCGGCAGGGGGAGCCGGTGGGCGTGGATCTGGGCCTTGCGTCGTTCCTGGTGCTGTCCGACGGGACGCGGGTGGACGCGCCCCGGCCGCTGGCGAGGGTACGGCGCCTTCTTCGCCGCCGGTCGCGTCAGCTGGCCCGCAAGCAGAAGGGGTCGAGGAACCACGCCAAGGCGACCCTGTGCCTGGCCCGGCTGCACCGCCGGGTGCGCCACATCCGCCGGGACTTCTTGCACAAGGTCACCACGTGGCTGGCGAAAGCCAAGCCGGTCCTCGTGGTGGAGGACCTCGGCGTGCGGGGGCTTGGACGGGGAATGCTTTCCCGGTCCGTGGCCGACGCGGGTTGGGGGGCCTTCCGGCGGATGCTGGAGTACAAGACCAGGTGGTACGGATCACAGCTCATCGTGGCGCCGCGGGATTTCCCGTCCACCCGGCGGTGTTCACGCTGCGGTACGGTGGGGCCTAGACTTCCTCTTTCCTGCCGGGTCTTCCGCTGCGCGGCGTGCGGGTTGGAGCTGGACCGGGACCTGAATGCGGCGCTGAACCTGCGGCTTTATGGGCTGGCCGTCCTCAGCGGCCCTACCGGGAGTTCCCCGGGAAGTGACGCCTGTGGAGATCCCTCTGGCGGCGGAACGGCCGAGGGCCGGTCTACGAGCCACGGGTCGAGGAAGCAGGAAGTGGCCGGTCATCTGTGTCGCCTTCCGAAGTGAAACAGATGACTATGCGCCACGGAACGGCAGCGATGGATGCATGTGGCGCCGGCGGCCGTTTGGAAGGACGCGGTGGCGCTTTATCGACCGCGGGGCGGACACGCGAACGGGCGCGATGGTCTGAGCTTTCCCTACAATCCGCTCGAAGCGTTACCCATGACCCTGGCGGTCTACGACGGCTTTCAAATCGTCTATGGCCACCCGCCCCGGTGTTACGTCTGCGGCTGTGAGATCACGCTCGGCATGCGGTGGCGGTGGTTTGTACCGATGGCTTACCAAGCGATTCCGTCTTCCGAGGTGCCCATACCGGCGTTCGGGTGCGCGTCGGGGCATGAAGGGGCGGCCATTCGGGTTGGTCGGTCCTGGTGGATCATCGGCGAAGAGGGCCGACCGCCGAAGCGGGTGGAGGTGAAAGGGAGTGCCCGGCACATTGCATAGGGCCCCGGCCAACGCCCCGGCGGCGTTGCTTGGCTTGGCCTGCGGTGACGCCCTGGGGGCAACGCTGGAATTCATGTCGCGGGAGGACGTACGGCGGAAGTACCCCGGCGGCCTGCGGGATCTGGTCGGCGGCGGCCCGTTCGGGTGGGCGCCGGGCGAAACCACGGACGACACGGCGATGGCCCTGTGCGTGCTGCGGGGCATTCTCAGCGCCGGCGGGGCCGACGCGGAGG
>QGUQ01000365.1 GCA_003242195.1 Bacillota bacterium
AGAGCGGGGCCCTGGGCGTGGCCATCCTGGAATATGCGCGGGACATGGGCCTGGGCATGTCCACCTTCGTCAGCGTGGGCAACAAGGCCGACGTCTCGGGCAACGACCTGATCCAGTACTGGGAGGACGACGAGGAGACGGGCCTCATCCTCCTGTATCTGGAATCCTTCGGCAACCCGCGCCGCTTCGCCCGTCTTGCCCGCCGCGTCGGCCGCAAGAAGCCCATCCTGGCGGTGAAGGCCGGGCGCACCGCCGCCGGTTGGCGAGCCGCGGGTTCCCACACCGCCGCCCTGGCCGCCAGCGACACGGCGGTGGAGGCGCTGTTCCGCCAGGCCGGGGTCATCCGGGCCGACACCTTAGAAGAGATGTTCGACGTCGCCGCCTTGCTGGCTTACCAGCCGTTGCCGCAGGGTCCCCGGGTGGCGGTGGTGACCAACGCCGGGGGACCCGGGATCCTGGCCACTGACGCCCTGGTGTCCTCCGGCCTCCAGGTCCCCGAGCCCGGTGAGGAGACCAAGGCCGCCCTGCGCCGCTTCCTCCCGGCAGCTGCCAGCGTGGCCAACCCCATCGACATGATCGCCTCGGCCAGCCCCGACGACTACCGGGAGACGCTGCGCGTCGTCATGGCCGATCCCGGCTTCGATGCCGTGATGGTCATCTTCATCCCCGTCGGGCTGGCGGACGTGGAAGGCGTCGCCAGCGCGGTGCGGGAGGCGGTGGCCGAAGCCCGGGCCGCCGGCCACCAGAAGCCGGTGGTCGCCTGCTTCATGAGCGCCAGCGGGCTGCGCCAGCCCTTGGCGGTGGGCGAGGAGCGGATCCCCTCCTATCGCTTCCCCGAGTCGGCGGCCCGCGCCCTGGCCCGGGCCTACGAGTACTCCCGGTGGCGCCAACAGCCCCTGGGCCGGATCCCCGACCATCCGGACCTGGACATCGACCGGGCACGGGAGATCTGCCGGCGGGCGCGCGAACGGGGCGGCGGCTGGCTGGCCGCCGACGAGGTCACCGAGGTGCTCCGGGCCTTCGGCTTGCCGCTGGCTACGGGCCGAATCGTGCGGACGGCCGACGAGGCCGTGGCGGCGGCCGAGGAGCTGGGCTACCCGGTGGTGGTGAAGATGGTGTCGCGGACGCTGGTCCACAAGACCGAATGGGACGGCGTCCAGCTCAACCTGCGGGACGCCGCCGCGGTCCGCGCCGCCTGTGAGCGGATCGCCGAGCGCCTGCGGGCGGCCGGCCGGCTCGAGGAACTGGACGGCTACCAGGTCCAGCCCATGATCACCGGCGGCATCGAGCTGATGGTGGGCGTGACCGACGACCCGCTCTTCGGGCCCCTCATCGCCTTCGGGCTGGGCGGCATCCACGTGGAGATCCTCAAGGACGTGGTGTTCCGCATCACACCCTTGACGGATCGGGATGCCGACGAGATGATTCGCGGGATCCGCGGCCATCGGCTGCTGGAGGGGTACCGGGGCCACCCGCCGGCGGACATCCCGGCCGTCAAGGACTTGCTGCTGCGGGTCTCCCGCCTGGTGGAGGAGATCCCGGAGATCACGGAGCTGGATATCAACCCCCTGAAGGCCTTCGCTCCTGGCCAGGGCTGCACGATCCTGGACGCACGGATCAAGGTGCAGTGAGCGGACCGGGCCGCGGGGCAAGATCCCCCGCGGCCCGGTTTTGGCCTGCGCATCGCACCGGAACCACCGCAAGGGACGGCGCTGCCGTCGCCCTTCAGCCGCGCCCCGCCAGGGCGAAAAGGGCGACCTCGCCCCCGCGACCGCCTGGGCGGCGCCGGATCCGGCCTTCCGCCTCCATCCACTCCACGTGACCGTTGACCTCCGACAGCGCCAGCATGAGATGACCGGGCTCGCCCCGGCCGAAGAGATGAACGGCCACGTCATAGAGGGTCGCCGTCCCGCCCAGTTCCGCCAGCGCGTCGGCGATCTGTGCCGCCCGCACCTCCATGGCCGCCAGCCGCTCGTCCACCAGGCTCCGGTGGTCACGGAAGGGCTCCCCGTGGCCGGGCAGGCAGAGGGAGGCCGGTAGCGACCGCACGCGGCCCAGCGAGGCGCGGTAATCCAGCAGGCTGCGGGGCGGCTCGATGCGGGCGGGACGCCCCTTCTCATCCAGGGGCGGCGGTTCCGCCAAGGCATTGGAGGAGATGGCGGGTAGCAGGTGATCGCTGCTGATCAGCACGCCGTCCCGCTCCCGGTACAGGCAGATCTGGGATTGGGCGTGGCCGGGGGTGTGCAGCACGCGCCAGCGGTCGTCGCCCATGGCGATCACGTCTCCGTCGTCCAGCCAGCGGTCCACCGCCACCCGCGGCTCCAGGGCCAGCAGGCCCGCCAGGACGTGCAGCATGCCTTGGAGCTCGGTCTCGGGAACGCCGGCCATCAGGGCGAACCGGCGGAAGAAGTCTACCCGCCCGGGATCGTCGCCGCCTCGGAAGCTGCGGGCCCCCCAGCGGTGGGCGGCCAGCAGGGGACGACTCCGGCCGGCGCGGCCACCGCCTCCCCCCGCCGCCGCCAGGAAGCGCGGCAGCTGGGTGAAGTGGTCGGCGTGGGTGTGGGTGATGACCACCTGGGCGAAGTCGTCCGGCTCCAGGCCGTGGTGGGCCAGGCCCCGGGTCAGGGCCTCCCAGGCTTCACCCGTGGCGGGACCGACGTCCACCAGCGTGGGCACGGCGCCCAGGACGGCGTACACGTTGACGTGCCCCAGGGGAAGGGGGGGG
>QGUQ01000366.1 GCA_003242195.1 Bacillota bacterium
GAGGTGGAGGCCGGGTAGCTCAGCTTTCGGCCCCGCCCGTACCCGGTTCCTCCGCCGGGGCTCGTTTCTCCCGCTCCTCCTCCACCAGCGCGCGGCGCAGTACCTTGCCGATCAGCGTCTTGGGCAACTCCGAGCGGAACTCCACCACCTTGGGCACCTTGTAACGAGCCAGGTGCTCGCGGCAGAAGGCGATGATCTCGTCCTCGGTGGCCGTCTCGCCGGGCCGCAGGACCACGAAGGCCTTGACGATCTCACCGCGGTAGGGGTCGGGCACCCCGATGACCGCCGCTTCCAGCACCTTGGGGTGCTCGTACAGGACTTCCTCCACCTCGCGGGGATAGACGTTGTACCCGCCGCTGATGATCATCTCCTTCTTCCGGTCGACGATCCGGAAGTAACCGTCCTCGTCCATGGTGGCGAGGTCGCCCGTGTAGAGCCAGCCGTCCCGCAACGCGCGGGCCGTCTCCTCCGGCCGGTTCCAATAGCCCTTCATCACCTGCGGTCCCCGGATGCAGAGCTCTCCCACCTCGCCCGGGCCGAGGACCTTCGTCCCTGTCTCGATGTCGACGATGCGGGCATCCGTGTCGGGGAGGGGCAGGCCGATGGTGCCGTTGCGCTTGTTCTCGTCGGGCGGGTTGCAGTGGGTGACGGGAGAGGCTTCGGTCAGGCCGTACCCCTCTACCAGCTGGCCGCCGGTGCTGGCCTCGAAACGCTCCTGGACCTCCAAGGGCAGGGGTGCCGCCCCGCTGACACAGGCCTCGATGGACGAAACGTCGATTTGCCGGAACCTGGGGTGGTTCATCAACGCCACGTACATGGTGGGCACTCCGGGTACCATGGTCGGCCGGTACCGGGCGATGGCCTTCAAGACCATGTCGGGGTCGAACCGCGGCAGCGGGACCATGGTGCACTGCGTCGCCACCGCCAGGTTCATGACGGTGGTCATGCCGTAGGAGTGGAAGAAGGGCATGACGCCGAGGATCACCTGCTGGTGGGCCTCGTGCCAGCGATCGCGCAACGTCCACTCCGCGGTCTGGAGGACATTGGCCACCAGGTTGCGGTGGGTGAGCATGGCGCCCTTGGCGCGCCCGGTGGTGCCCCCGGTGTACTGCAGGACAGCCAGGTCCTCGGGCCCCACGGTGACGGCCGGCGGGTCCGGCGGGGAATCCCGGAGGAGCCGCTCCAGCCAGAGCACCGGCTCCGACGGCCCGATCTCCGGCCAGCTCCCCTCCCGCCTGGCCTTGAGCGGGTACAGCACCCGCAGAAGGGTTGACATGAACTCGTTGATACGCGTCACGATCACCCGCTGCAGCGGGGTCCGGTCCCGGACCTCTCGCACCGTGGGGTACATCAGATCCAGGGCAACGATGGTCTCGGCCCCCGCGTCGTTGAGCTGGAACTCCAGCTCCCGGGGACTGTAGAGGGGGTTACAGCTCACCACCACGGCTCCGGCCTTGAGGGCCCCGTAATAGGCGATGACGAACTGGGGGCAGTTCGGCAGCATCAGGGCTACCCGGTCCCCCGGACGAACCCCCAGGATGGCGAGAGCTCGGGCAAAACGGCTGGCCAACTCGTTCAGGCGGCCGTAGGAGAGGGTTCTGCCGAAGAAATGGATGGCGGGATGTCGGGGGCGTGTCGAGGCCGCTCGTTCCAGCAGGCCGTGCAGGGGGATGTCGGGATACTCCAGGTGGGGGCGGACGCCCACCGGGTAGAACCTCAGCCACGGGCGGCGATGCAGCTCCTCCTCGGAGACCCGGTCGGCGGCGCGGACGGCGGTGCCGGAAGCGGTTCCGACTTCCGTGCCTGCAGGGCCGGCAGCGCCGGAAGCGACCGCGGAAGCAGCGGCCGGCGGCGCTCCGGGGGCGGGGGGCGAGCCCGGGCCGAAGGGTGGGCCGCCGCCAGGCGCATCCTTCGCGCGCCACACAGTCATGGGACGTCACTCCCTTCGGGAACGGTGCCGGGGTTCCCCGGCGGCTCGGGGCCTTGAACCGGAAATTCGTTCCAGGTGTAGGAGCGCCATTCGCCGCGGACCGGCCAGGTCCTGCTGGGGAGGGGAGGGCTCGGAGGCGAATCCCGTGAAGGCACGAGGAAGCAAGTCCTACGACCTGGTGCTGCTGCACGGGCTTCTGAACATGCACCGCTGGAGCCGGCGGTTTCTCGACCGCTGCGTGGAGCACTGGGGATCGGGACGGGTGTACGTCGTCTACCTGAACCCGCCCATGCACATCTGGCGGAAACAGCTTCCCCACGGCACGGTCACCTTCATTGGCCGCGATGACTTGACGGCCGGTACCCAGCCGGTGGATGTCCAAGCGCGGTATCTGGCGGCGAAGATCGGCGCCCTACGACGGCGGTGCGGCTTGAGCCGGCCCTTCTCCGTCATCGCCCACAGCATGGGGGGAATCGTGGCCCGCCGCTACATGGCCGACCACCCCGAGGAGGTGGCGGCTGTGGTCACCCTGGGCACGCCCCACCATGGCTCCCCCCTGGCGGAGCACTACCGGTGGCTCGGCATCCTGCTGAGGGCGGAGGGGGCCTTCGCCAACCTGACACCCTCCTGGCTGGCCCGATTCAACCAGGATCATCCCCCCGGCCGGCACGGGCCGGTGTATACCGTGCGCGGGTACGGGCGCCCCGGCCGGGACTGGGGGGTGCTGGGGGAGCTTCTGGCCGGCGGAGCCCACCTGCGCTGGCTGTACGGCACGAGGTCGGAT
>QGUQ01000367.1 GCA_003242195.1 Bacillota bacterium
AGCGGCTGCTCAAGCACCCACCGTGCCAGAAGACCAGCCATGGTCCACTCCACCCATGCCCACACCCAGAGGGGTGCACCGAGCAGCACGAAAGCGGCAGTCACCCGCCCCCGGCGGACGTTGGCGAGGCCTTGGAGCATCAGCATTGCCCAGAGCACAACCGGCAGCAGGGCCAGGATGAAAAACCACCACGGGCCCCAGCCTCCGTGGATCAGCCAGAGATGCGGAAAGACGAGGGCAAGGACGGCCATGACCAAAAGTGCGTAGCCCAGCGTCATGGTCAGCGGCCACGGCACGGTCCGGGCCAGCCGGTTGACAGCGCCGATCAGGCGCGTCCGGGCCTTGAGGTACATCAGCCGCACCCGCGGCTCCCCTCCTCCAACCAAAAGGGCGGCCTACCGGGTTGCCCCGGCTAAGCCGCCCTCAAGGCGCTTTGCATCTTCGCTTCAAGACTACCAGCCCCCGCAAAGTGGTGCAACCGGCCCTGCCACCAGGCAGAAACCCCATCGTCACCCCGGCGACCTCCAATCTGCCGTCCCCGATCCCCAGACGACCCGGTCTCCAGACGATCGGGTGCGTACGCCCGCCCACACCGGGTAAGACCGTGGCCCGGGTTGGCACTCCATCGACCTGGGTGGCGGTGCATCTTGAGCGAGCCAACGCGCCAAACTTGACACTGCGCAGGAACCCCGCAGCCCCGAGGCGTGAGCAAAGCTGTCCCCCCCCCCAGCTGCAGCTTAATGATGGGCCATCGACACGGTGGCCTTGTCGACGAACAATATCGAAGTCCGTCGACAAGTTCCTCTCTTCACATGACTCCTTTTGGAAGGACCCGTACCTTCAGGGGCGAACTCCATTGCCAGACCGCCAAAAGCGACCGTCACGCACCGTGCAGAGTATCCTGAGACACTCCATTAAACCACATCCGAAACACGGATCGGAGGCATGGAGCATGGCTGCCCCATTTCGTTGTGACTTTTGCGGCTCAGAAACCCCTTATGTGGTGGGAGGTGAAAATGCTCGCATTTGCCCAGCCTGCGTGAAAGCCGCCCTGTCGGTCAAGGATCGCGTGAAGGAAGGTGGCTATGAGGAGGAGCGCGGATTTCGCATCTTATCCGACAAGGAGGCTGAGACTGTACAGTGCGCACTTTGTAGGCAAGTTCTCGATTGTTCATTGAGGACTCCCGTACGATTCTTGAAGGCCAACCACCTTGTTTTATGTAGTCGCTGCGTAGATAACTGCATGGAGATCATCCAAAAAGAACGCCCAGCCATGGGCAATGAGAGTTAGGTCATTCTGGGAGGGGAATGCGCCATGATGCGGAAACATCCGCGTCTCATGCGGGTTTCCTCCATCGTAGCGCTAGTTGCCGTGTTGAGCCTTGTGGCTTCCCCGGCCGGTGCTCATACGATGAATCCCGGAATGGCGGAAACCAACCCAGACCAAGGGGAAATATCTCCTCAACATACCATTATAAGTAGTTGTGGAGAGGTAGATTTCACGGTATATAGAGTTTATCCGTCAGGTACAGGATACGCTCGTGTGACTATTGTGAGTTACAGGGGGCCCATTGTTAGCGGATATTGGAAGATTACGTGGGGCGATGGCACTTCCAGTAGCGGCTACATTCCGCCTAATAGAGGTACGTACTCGTTCCAGGTTAGCCACAGTTATCCTAACCCCTATCAGTCCTATACAGCAACGCTGACGGGGTGGGTCATAGCTGCTGGAGCGGTCTGTTCCTTCATTCCGCATTCCCACACTCTGTAGCCAGGTTAAGAGTGCTTGCAGTGCTCTGGGTAAGCCCTACTAGCTACCCAGGGTACTGTTGCGTCATCATGCTGCACAAGAAAGGGCCCGCCGGGGTTTCACCCGGCGGGCCACCATTAGGCGCATGCCACCCGAGATCGGCTAGCAGCGCGAGTAACCGCACTCCAGGCACTTTTCGCAGCCATCCTGGCGTACCAGGGCTGGTGCCCCACACTTCGGACAGAGGTCCAAGTCCCGCTCCTCCTCCGAGGCCGCGGCGGGCAGGTGCTGCGCAGCCAGCTCCTCGGCTTCAAGGATGGCCTCCAGCACCTGGCCCACGGCGTCCGGCACCGACCGCACCCGGGACGGGCCGAACCCAACGGGATTGGGCCCCCCGATGCCGCGCAGCGCACGGGCGATCTCTCGCGGGTCCACGCCGGACTGCAGGGACACGGAGATGACGCGCCCGAGGGCCTCGGACATGGCCTGGACCTCGGACCCCGCCTTGCCCACGGCGATGAATGTCTCCATCGGCCCGTAGTAGCCGGAGACGTCTTGCCAGGAGTTGACCGTCACGTGGGCAGTCCCAAGCGGCGTAGGCCGCTCGATGGTCTGCCCCTTCCGGGCCGGCGGGCGCGGGTGCGGACGGCGCTTGCCGAACGGCTCAGGATCGGGTGCCTTGCCGGCCTTCTCCTCTGCGCCGTCCTTGCGCTCAGTCGCCGCCAGCACCTGCTCCGAGCGGCTGCCATCACGGTAGATCGTGATGCCCTTGCAGCCCAGCTCATAGGCGAGCCGGTACAGCCGCTCGACGTCTTCCACCGTCCAGTCCCGCGGGCAGTTGACGGTCTTCGAGATCGACGCGTCGACCCAGCGCTGCACGGCCGCCTGCATGCGGACGTGCTCCTCGGGCGTGAGCTGCAGGGCAGTCACGAAATACTCGGGCAGTTCCTCGCCGGGGTGC
>QGUQ01000033.1 GCA_003242195.1 Bacillota bacterium
CCAGGAGCAGGCCGGCCAAGACCGGGCGGGCCGGGCTCCGGGCCGGGAGGTACCGGCCGGGCGCGTCACCGGGCCGCCGGGTGTGGGGCGGACGTGGCGGGGTCGACCCGAAGGGACCCCGCGGGGCTCGAGGCATGGGACATCCCTCCTGCTCCAGTGTCACCCCGGGCCGCCCCCTGCATGCGCCGGGCACGCGAGCGCGCTCGCTCGTACCTTGCCGCCCGCCGCGGCCTCCCTGGAAAGGTCCTACCCGCCGCCTCCACCACCTCCGCCCCCGGACGCCGTCCCGGGACCGCGGGACAGGTCCCGCAGGCCCGCGACGAGGCCGCGCACCGCCGCGGCCGCCAGCCGTTGCTGGCCGGCGGGCGTCACCAGCAACCGGCGGTCCGCTGCGTTCGACAGGAAGGCGAACTCGATCAGGATGGCGGGGCGCCCCGCCCTGGCGAGCAGGAAGAAATCGGCGGGCAGGGCTTCGTTGCGGGCACCCGGGGGAAAGGCGGCGTTGAGGGTGGCCTGGACGTGGCCGGCCAGCCGCCGGCTGGGACCGTCGCCGTGCTGGTAGAACACGATGGGCCCGCGCATGGACCGGTTACGGGCGGCGTTGATGTGGAGACTGACCAGGACCGCCGCCCGGGCCTCGCGCGTAATGCGGACCCGCTCTTGCAGGTCCCGGCGGACGCTCTCCTCGTCCCAGCCCGGTGCCAGGTCGTAGTCGCCGGTGCGGGTGAGGACCACGCGGTAGCCCGAGGCGGCCAGCATGGTCTCCATGCGCCGGGCGAGGCGGAGGGTGAGATCCTTCTCGAGGACACGCTCCTCCCAGTGGGTGCCCCCGTCGATGCCCCCGTGGCCGGGATCGAGGACGACGACGGGGGCGCTGTCCGCCGTTCGGGGAGGCGATCCGGCCCGGTCCGGCACCAGCAGCAGGGTGGCCAGGATGCCGGCCAGGACCAGCACGGCGAGGGGCACCCCGGGGTTGCGGGACTTGTGGGTGCGTGATGCCGGGTGCGACGGAAGACGGACCATGGCCACCCGCCCGGACGGCGCGGCGGGCAGCCCCGGCGTCCGCCAGGCGGCCGGGGCAGCGCCACCCGCCGCGGTGGTTTTCTCACCATGTGGAGCCTATTCGCAGGATCCCCGTCGCTTGCAGGAGGAACGGGGAGAGCGGTCGGGAAGTCTCGACCGGGGCGGTTGCGGCCCCGGCGCGGCACCGGGCCGCGGGACGGTGACGGATTGGCGCGGGGGTGGAAGACATGGCGGGCGGTACGGGGCAGGGCGGCGTCCGCGACCGGGTTCAGGCGGCGCTAGTTCGCGCGCGGGAGTGGCTGGCACCGCGCCGCATGTGGGGGTGGCGGGCGGCCGGCGCCGGCGCCGGTGCGGAGGCCGGCACGGGCGTCGACGCGCCCTTGGCCGCCGGCGCGTCCGCGCCGGCAGGATCGAGTACCGCCGGCACGGACGGGGAAGCCGGCGCCGGGGCGGTGGCGGTGGACGGGGTGCATCCCGGCGCCGACCCGGCTCCCCTGGGCTGGTTCCTCCTGACCCTCGTGTACCTGTTCACGGCCGTTTACACCGCCTGGCCCGCGCCGGGCGAGGGCTTGTTTGGAGCCGCCCTGGCCGGCGGGCCCCGCATGGCCGCGTGGCTGGTCGTGGCTCCTTCCCTTTTCGCCGGCCTTTACACGGGCCTGACCCGGGACGGCCGGGGCTGGCTGTACCCGCTGACCTTCGCCTTCTGGCCGCTGCTGGTCGAGCGCGGCCTGCTCTACCTCTTCGGCATGGCGGGCCAGTGGATGCTGGCGGACTTCCCGGCCGGGTGGCGGGAGGCGGCCCGCTTGGACGTCGCCCTGGCCTTCACGCGGGAGACCGTCGCCCCCTTTGCCACGCCAGCGTACGTGGCCCTCGCTCCCGCCGGCCTTGGAATCACCGTCGTCACGTGCTGGCTCACCGGCCGGTTGCACCGGGTCCTGCGAACCCGCTGGCCCGGGTTCGGGGCGGGAACCGTCCTCCGGCGGACTTGGCACCGGTTCCTGGCCACCCGCGGTTGACGCGGCGGGCCCCTTTCCTCGATCGCCCTCCCGGTTCCTTTCCCCGGGCGCCTCTTGTGCGGCACCTTCCCTGCCGGTAGCGGGGGCGGGCGACGGCGCGCGCCACCCCGCCTCGATGTACGAATATCGGATCATTGTCCCGCGTGATCGATTAGAAGTGATTCCTGTAAGCAGGAAAATCATACAATTAGGCGAAAACACGGGACATAGCCACGGGGGATGTGTTGTGGCTTGTCGGGGCATACCCCGCAGGGCTGCGAAACGAAGGCCGGGAAGGGGGTGGTGACGGCGCCCGTGCGGGCCCGCACGGGATTCCATGCCCGCAGTTCCCGGGGGACCCGGCGGTCTCGGGGTGCCTCCAGTGCGGCTGGAGGCCTTGACGGCAGGGGTGAGAGCCCGCTGTCAGAGGGGGGTGTCGAGGGATGAGTTCGGCCGCCGTTTCCGACCGCCAGCTCCGGCTGGTGATCGTGGCCTCGACCCTGGGCACGATCATCGAGTGGTACGACTTCTACATCTTCGGCAGCCTGGCGACGATTCTGTCGGCCCACTTCTTCCCGAAGGAGAACCCGGTCGCTGCCTTCCTCGAGACCGTGGCCATCTTCACCATCGGATTCCTGATCCGCCCATTGGGAGCCTTTGTCTTCGGGCGGATCGGCGACCTCATCGGGCGCAAGTACACCTTCCTGGTGACGCTGACAGGCATGGGTCTGTCCACCGCCCTCATCGGCGTCGTCCCCAGTTACGCGCAGATCGGCATCGCGGCGCCCATCATCTTGTTCCTCCTCCGCATCATCCAGGGGCTGACGCTGGGCGGTGAGTACGGTGGCGCCATCACCTACGTGGCGGAGCACGCGCCCGACGAGCGCCGGGGTTACTGGACCGGCTGGCTGCAGACCTCGCCCAGCGCCGGCCTTCTGGTCTCCCTGGCCGTCGTCATCGGGACCCGGTTGGGCCTGGGTGACGAGGCTTTCACCGCGTGGGGCTGGCGCATTCCCTTCCTGGTCTCCTTCATCCTGGTCGCCATCTCGTTCTACATCCGGATGAAGCTCCACGAGACGCCCATCTTCCAGGATTTGCGGCGGCGCGGCGCGACGACGCGGAACCCGTGGCGGGAGTCCTTTACCGGCCCCAACCTCAAGCCCGTCCTGATCGCTACCGTCATCATCCTGGGCCAGGGTGTGGTCTGGTACAGCAGCCAGTTCTGGGCCCTCTTCTTCCTGCAGACGGTGAAGGGGCTGGACGTGCTCACCAGCAGCACCATCGTGGGCATCGCCCTGGTCCTGGCCGTTCCCTTCTTCGTCGTCTTCGCGAGGCTGTCCGACCTGGTGGGCCGCAAGCCCATCATGCTCCTGGGGATGGGGCTGGCCGCCGCCACGTACTACCCGCTCTACAGCGCCCTGGGACGGGCGGCACAGCCCGGCCAGGTGGACTACGTGACCTCAGTGGCCATCGTGTGGGCGCTCGTCATGTACGTGGCCATGGTGTACGGGCCGACCGCGGCCTTCCTGGCCGAGTTCTTCCCCAGCCGCATCCGCTACACCTCGGTTTCCGTGCCGTATCACATCGGCAACGGGTGGGGAGGCGGGCTGGTACCCTTCGTCACCTCGGCCATCTGGGCGAGCACCAAGAACCTCGGGCTGACGCTCCTGTATCCCATCCTCGTGCCAGCCGTGGCCTGCTTGCTGGGGTTGTTCATCATGCCCCAGACGCACCGGGTGAGCCTGTGGCAGGAGGTCTCCGCGGGCGAGGCCACGGCGGGTCAGGCCACGGACTAGCGGGGACGCGGATCCACGAGGGACGGCGTGCGCCGGTGCTCGGCCAGGGAGTGCCGGCGCACCGTCCTCCTGCCCGCCCTCCGGGTATCGTCCCGCGCGGCGGGGTGACGACGGCCCACGCAGCGGGGTGCCGTCGGCCCGCGCGGCGGGGCACCCATGGCCGGCCGCAGGGGCGTCCCGGGACGCACCGGCCCGCCTGCGGGAAGGCGCGGGGAATGCCGGCGCGGCGGCGCAGGAACTCGTTTCGATTCGTCCTAAATATGCATTGGGCGGACGAAAACTGTACATCCGTGACCGGTTCCTGTCACCGGCCGGTCGCGGTCAGAAGCGGGCCTGAGGGAGGGGGACCGATGACGAAGGCGACGGGCAAGCCCATCGACGCCTTATTGAAGGAGGAGCGCCGGTTCGAGCCCCCGGCGGAGTTCCGTGCCCGTGCCAACGTGCGGGACGAGTCCGTCTACGAGGAGGCCGAGCGCGACCCCGAGGGGTTTTGGGCTCGCTGGGCGGAGGAACTGGAATGGTTCCGCAAGTGGGACCGGGTGCTGGAGTGGAACCCGCCCCACGCCAAGTGGTTCGTCAACGGCAAGATCAACGCCAGCGTCAACTGCGTAGACCGGCACATCCGGGGACCGCGCCGCAACAAGGCGGCCATCATCTGGGAGGGCGAGCCCGGCGACACCCGCACCCTGACCTACTACGACCTCTACCGGGAGGTCAACCGCTTCGCCAACGTCCTCAAGGACCTGGGCGTGAAGAAGGGTGACCGGGTGACCCTGTACATGCCCATGATCCCCGAACTCCCCATCGCCATGCTGGCCTGTGCGCGCATCGGTGCGCCCCACTCCGTGGTGTTCGCCGGCTTCAGCCCCCAGGCGCTGGCCTCGCGCATGGAGGATGCCGGCTCCCGCATCCTGGTGACCTGCGACGCGTACTACCGCCGCGGCAAGCGCGTGCGCCTGAAGGAGCAGGCCGACCAGGCCATCGAGTTGCTGGCGGGCAAGCTGGACGTGGACACCGTCGTCGTGGTGCGCCGCACCGGCGATCCCGTATCGATGAAAGAGGGCCGCGACCGGTGGTGGCACGAGCTGATGGAGGCGGCCGGGCGGTTGTGCGAGCCCGAGCCCATGGATGCCGAGGACATGCTGTTCATGATGTACACGTCAGGAACCACCGGCAAGCCCAAGGGCATCGTCCACACCACCGGTGGTTACCTGACCGGCGTGTACGCCACCACCAAGTGGGTCTTCGACATCAAGGACGACGACGTCTACTGGTGCATGGCCGACATCGGCTGGATCACGGGCCACTCCTACATCGTCTACGGGCCGCTGGCCAACGGTGCCACCGTCGTCATGTACGAGGGCGCGCCCGATTGGCCCGATAAGGACCGGCCTTGGGTGATCGTCGAGAAATACGGGGTCACCGTCTTCTACACGGCCCCCACGGCCATCCGCGCCTTCGCCGCCGACGGCCCCGAGTACCCGCGACGCCACGACCTCTCCAGCCTGCGGCTGCTGGGCTCGGTGGGCGAGCCCATCAACCCCGAGGCCTGGATGTGGTACTACGAGCACATCGGCGGCGGTCGCTGCCCCATCGTCGACACCTGGTGGCAGACGGAAACGGGCTGCATCCTGATCACGCCGCTGCCCGGCATCACCGTCACCAAGCCGGGCAGCGCCACCCGGCCCTTCCCGGGTATCAAGGCGGCCGTGCTGGACGATCAGGGCCGGCCCGTGGAGCCGGGCCAGGGCGGCGGCTACCTGGCGATCCTGCGGCCGTGGCCGTCCATGCTGCGCGGGATCTGGGGTAACGAGGAGCGTTACATCAACACCTACTGGTCCAAGTGGGGCCGTGAGATCTACTACCCGGGCGACGGTGCCAAGGTCGACGAGGACGGCTACATCTGGGTGCTGGGACGCGTCGACGACGTGATGAACGTGGCCGGCCACCGGCTGAGCACCATGGAGATCGAGAGCGCCCTGGTCTCCCATCCCGCGGTGGCGGAGGCGGCGGTGGTCGCCGCGCCCCACGAGGTCAAGGGTCACGTTCCCGTGGGTTTCGTCATCCTGGAGAGCGGCCGGGAGGGGTCGCCGGAGCTAGAGGCCGAGCTGAGGGAGCACGTGGCCCGGGTGATCAGCCCCATCGCGCGGCCGGAGCGGATCCTGTTCGTCCCGGACCTGCCCAAGACTCGGAGTGGCAAGATCATGCGCCGTTTGTTGCGGGACATCGTGGAGGGGCGCGATCTGGGGGATACGACCACCCTCAGGGATCCGGACGTGCCGGCGCAGCTGCGAGAGATGTACACCAGGCGGTAAGGGTGCTGCCGCCCTCGGGGGCCGGTTCCCACGGTGCGGACGTTGCGGGAACGGTCACGCGGGGGCGTGTTGGCAAAGGCGGGGCCCGGGTTACGGACCGGGCCCCTTCCTCTTTGGCGGCGGCTCCCCGCCGGCTGCCCAGGGGCCTGGATGAAACCGTCAAAATTATTTTACAATTCAAGCAAACACATCGACTGGTTGATCCGGCCAATTCGACATAGGATGTCGAAGATTGACGAACTGGCCTAGCCCTTGGGTGTTGGCACGCGAAGGTGCGATGTCGCCGGCCATTGGCTGGGCCCGGCGGCGGCGCGGAGGGCGGCCCAGGGTATGGGGGAGGAACACGGAGGGGACAGGATGGACGCGGCGCGGCCCGGACCGGACGAATCCTTGATGCGGATTCCCCTTGACATCCTGAAGGTGCCGCCGCGGGTGCGGCAAGCGCTTCGGGAGCGGGGATATGAGACGGTTGGCGACTTGGCCCAGCGGCCGGGATCGGATCTGTTGGAAGCCCGCGGGCTGGGTTCCCGGGGCCTGCTGGCCCTGGTGACCGAACTGGCACGCCTGGCCGGCGACGAGGCGTACCGGAGGACCGTGCTGGAGCGGGTCAGCCAGTACGACCCGGCCCGCTTCCCGCCGGCGGTGCGCTCGCTGCCCGTAGACCGGCTCGGCCTCGGCCAGCGGGCGTACCGGGCGCTGCGACGGGCTGGCGTTCACACCGTCGAGCAGCTGATCGCCTTGGGCGAGACGGGGTTGCAGCGGCTGCGGGGGTTGGGGCCCAAGTCGCTGGCCGAGATCCGACGACGGCTGGATGCCCTGCGGGAGGGGCGGCCGCTGCCGCCGCCGGGTGGAGCGGTGGGCGAGCCCATCGCCCCCGACCTGCTGGAGGATCCGGCGCCGATCTCGGTGTTGCTGCTGCCCCGGCGCGTGAGCACCGCCCTGGAACGGGCCGGCATCGCCACGGTAGGCGGCCTGGCCAGTCTCTCCCGGGAGGGCCTGCGGCGGCTCCGGGGCATCGGCGACGTGGGCATCGAGGCGATCCTGGAGTCGTGCCAGCGCTACCGGCAGGAGCGGGCCTTGGGCGCCGCCGGGCCCCGGCCGCTGGGCGACTGGCTACGGGAGCTGGTGGAACCCCTGCCCGAGCGGGAACGGCGGGTGCTGGAGCTCCGGTACGGCTTGATGGGGGAGGGGCCGCTGGAGCTGTCGGAGATCGCCGGTCGCTGGCGCACCACCCGCCAGTGGGTGAGCGTCGTCCAGGGGCGGGCGGTGCGCCGGGCGAGGGCGCGGGCCCGGCTGGAGCGCTTCCGGCCTCTGGTGGAAGCCGTGCATTCGAGCGTGGCGGCCCGCGGCCTGGCGGGCGTGGTGGAGCTGGTTGACGCCCTGCGGGACAGCCCGGTCGTCCTGATCCCCGACGACCCGGCCGAGGCGACCCGCCTCACCGGTCTCCTGCTCCAGGTCACGCCCGGGCTGCGGCGCCTGCCCGGCCCCGCTTGGACCACCGCGGCCGTCGCCGAGCGGGTGCCTGCCGTAGCCGACCGGCTGGTGGCCCTCCTGCGGGAGGAGGGCGAGCCCCAGTCCGCCGACGCCCTGGCAGGGCGGCTGGCGGCCGCCGAACCGGCCCTCGTGGAGGGCGCCGGTGTCCCGGTACAGGTCGTGGTGCGCGTCGCCCTGGCCAGCCAGGAGCAGTTCGCCCGCATGCCCGACGGGCGCTACGGCCTGGCGGAGTGGCGCGCGAGCCGCCGCCTGCGGGCGCGGGATTACGTCTACCACGCCCTGGAGCGCCACGGCGCCCCCGTGCACTACAACGAGCTCACCCGGATGGTCAACGAGCTGCTCCCCGACGGGCGCCGGATGCCGGCGACCCACGTGCTCACGGTGCTGGCCAGCGGAGAACCCTTCCGCCGGTTCGACCGGGGAATCTACGGCCTGTCCCACTGGGAGCGGCCGATGGAGGCGACCCTCAATGACCTCTGCCTGCAGGCGCTGGCCGAGAAGGGGCGACCCGTTGCCCTTTCCGAGCTGGTGGAGGCCGTCCAGCGCCGGCGCCGCTACCCGCGCCGCACCGTGGCGCGAGCCCTGAACGAGCACCCGGCCGTGTTGCGGTACGCGCGGGATGTCTTCGGGCTCGGCGCCTGGCTGGCGGCCGCGCCCACGGGAGCGACGGTGCGCACCCCCGCCTACCGGCCCCGGCCGGGTAACCTGGCGGCCGTCAAGGGCTTGCTGACGGAGCTGCTGGCGGGGCGCGTCTTCGATACCGCCCAGGTCACCGCTTACCTGGCTCGCTGGCGCCAGCGGTCCCAGGCAAGGCAGGTCTTGGAGTACGCCCGGGAGATGGGGTGGGTGGCGGGCGCCGGTGGGACCTGGGCCGCCACCCCGCTCAACGATGCCTGGGTGCGGGCCGGTCAGGGCGACCAGGCCCAGCAGCAAGCCCTGGCGCTGGCCGATCCCGGCTTCGCCCACTATCTCGTGCTGGGTGCAGCCTTTCCGCGCATGCGGGCCACCCGGGCCGGCGTGATGCCGCCGGCCGGCGCGGTGGCGGGCCCGGCCGGTGGCCCCGTCGAGGAACCGGGGAGGAATGGGACCACCCGTAGGGCGAAAGAGGACGAAGGGGCTGCCTGCGTGGCCGCGTCCCTGGCGGCAGGAGCTGGCGGGGGCGCAGCGGGGGCGGCCCTGGCGGCGCGACTCCTGGCGGCTCGCATCGAACGCCGGCTCGGTCGGCCCCTGGAGGAGATCCCCGGGGAAGAATTGGAACGGCTGCAAGAGCTGTGGGTTGTGAGCAGCTGGTTCGAGCCCTGGCTTGCCCAGTTGGCGGGCGGGCGCCGTGCGTTGCGGGATGTGCCGGGAGAGGGCCAGGCCCTGCTGGCGGAGGCCCGCCTGTGGCCGCGCGGGCCGGTGCACGTGCCCGCGGGGTGGCTGGAGTCGCCGGCCACCGCGTGGGCCGTGCTGGCGGATCTCGTGGCCGGCCGGGAAGGCCGGGGGGTGCACCTCGGGGCGCTGCGGGAGTTCTGGCACCGGGAGAACCTGCCGGATGCCGACTGGGTGGTGGTGGAGGCCGAGCTCTTCGGTCTCGGCCTGTGGCCCTGCGAGGCGGGGGACGTCATGCGGCTGTGCATGCCGTACCGGGTCATCGCCAGTGACGGCTCCCTGGCGGCCCGCCTCGGCCTCGACCGGGACCACCCGGTGGAGGCCGCGCGGGCCCGCCTGGAGCAGGCCGGCGTCGTGGTGGGCCTGCCGGCGGGCTGGGAGGACCTGCCGGTACCGGAGTGGTACGGGATGCCGGCCTCGCTGGCCGTCGGCTCGTAAGGAACACGACCACCGGAAGAAGGGATCGCCTCATGGAGAACTGGTCGGCACTGCGTACCCATGATCGCTCGGGGATGCTGAACGTGGTGGCCGCCTTTCCCCATCAGGTGGAAGAGGCGTACCGCCTCGGGCGCGAGGCCGCCAACCTGACCAACCCCCTGCAACGGGTGCCCCGCAGCGTCTGCGTGGCCGGGCTGGGCGGATCGGCCATCGGCGGGGATTTCGTGGCAGCCGTCCTGGAACCGGAGGGGGGCGTCCCGATCCTGGTTCACCGCGACTATGACCTGCCGGGCTGGGTCTCCGACGGCGACCTGGTGTTCGCCGTCAGCTACTCGGGCAACACGGAGGAAACCCTGTCGGCCTACGCAGAGGCGCGGCGGCGGGGCGTGCCCGTGGTGGCGGTGAGCAGCGGCGGGCGGCTGCTGGAACGAGCGGCCGCCGACGAGGCCGCCGGCGCACCCGTGCGGTACGTGCGGATCCCCGGCGGGCTGGCGCCGCGGGCGGCCCTGGGCTACCTCATGCTGCCCCTCCTGTACCTGGTGACGGCGTGGACTGGGCTGCCCGATCCCTCCCCCCAGGTGGAGGAGGCCATCGCCATCCTGCACCGTCAGGCGCGGGAACTGGAGCCCAACGGTCCTGAAGGCCTGGCCCAACGCCTGGCGCGGGCCCTGCTGGGCCGGCCGGTGTTCATCTACGGGTGCGGGAGCATCGGCCGGGCGGCCGCCTACCGCTGGCAGTGCCAGCTGAACGAGAACGCCAAGCTGCTGGCGCATGGCCATTTCTTCCCGGAGCTCAACCACAACGAGATCATGGGCTGGGAAGGGGAAGCACCGCGCTCCGCGGCCGCGCCCGGGGCGGGCGCCGGTCCGGCGCCGCTGCTGGTGCTCCTCCGGCAGCCGGAGGGCGAGCACCCGCGCATCACGGCGCGGGTGGAGATCACCGCCGACCTGCTGGGCGGGAAGGCCGAGCAGGTGACGGTGGAGGCGGCCGGCCGCGGACGCCTGGCCCAGTTGCTCAGCCTCACCTACATCGGCGACTTCGTGTCCGTGTATGCGGCCCTCTTGCGGGGACTGGATCCGTCGGCGATCCACAGCATCGATCTGCTCAAGCGACGCCTGGCGGAGATTCAGGACGCCGCCGGCACCGGCACCCGCAACTGACCGTGACGCCGGTGTCGTGGGCTTACCGGGCGGGGCCTGCAGGAGCCCCGCCCGGTGCTTTCCCGGGGAAAGGGGGCATATGCGGCCGTCCGCCTGCATTGCCTGTGGCGGGAAGCATCCCGCATCGCCCATGCC
>QGUQ01000368.1 GCA_003242195.1 Bacillota bacterium
GTACCGACGTGCACAGTCATCTCCTCCCGGGCCTGGATGACGGTGCCGCCAGCTGGGACGAGTCCCTGGCCCTGGCCCGGGAGGCGGTGGCGGACGGGACCACCGAGCTGTTCGTCACCCCGCACATCGATCCCGAGGTATTTGACAACCGGCCGGAGACGGTGCGGGAACTGGCGGCGGAGTTCCAGCGCCGGCTGGACGAGGCGGGGATCCCCTTGCGGGTCCGGCCAGGC
The DNA here is from genome assembly GCA_003242195.1 of Bacillota bacterium. Classification (GTDB taxonomy): domain Bacteria; phylum Bacillota; class Sulfobacillia; order Thermaerobacterales; family Thermaerobacteraceae; genus ZC4RG37. The sequence continues at coordinate 234 of QGUQ01000368.1, forward strand.
AGCGAGGTCTACCTGCGGCCGGAGACGCCCGCCATGTGGCGCGAGGGCAGGCTGGTGCCCCTGGGCGGCGAGGGGCCGTACCTGCTGGTGGAATGGTCGGTCCTGGCGGTGCCGCCCTACGCCGAGGGCGTCCTCTTCGAGCTTCAGGCCGCGGGCGCGGTGCCGGTCATCGCCCACCCGGAGCGCTACGCGCCCGTCCAGCGACGGCCGGAACTCCTCCTTCCCTTCGTGGAGCGGGGGGCGTGGTTGCAGATCACCGCCTCCAGCCTCCTCCGTCCCCGCCGAGACCCCATGCGGCGGGTGACGGAATGGCTGGTGCGCCGGGGGCTGGTGCACCTGATCGGCTCGGACGCCCACAACCAGCAGCGCCCGCCCCGGCTGGCCGAGGCTTATCGGGTGCTGGAGCGGTTGCCCGGCGGGCGGGAGACACTGCGGATCGTAGAGGAGGCAACGGCCGCGCTGCGGGAGGGACGCCGGGTGGACCTGCCCCGGCCGGCCACACCGCCGCCGCGGGGCTGGCGTTTCTGGGCGTAGCGCGGGCGTAGCGCGCGGGGGCGGGGGGAAGAGGGGACCGTATGGCGTACTGGCTGGTCAAGACGGAGCCCGAGGTATATAGCTTCGCCGACCTGGAGCGGGAGGGCACCGACTACTGGGACGGCGTGCGGAACCACCTGGCGCAGAAGCACATGAGGGCGATGCGGGCCGGCGAGCTGGTGCTGGTCTACCACACGGGCGTGGAGAAGCAGGTGGTCGGGATCGCGGAGGTGGCCCGCGAGGCCTATCCCGACCCCACCGACGCCACGGGCCGCTGGGTGGCCGTGGACCTCAAGGCGCGAGCGCGCCTGCCGCGGCCCGTTACCCTGGTGGAGATCAAGGCGGACCCCGCCTTCCGGGATTGGGAGCTGGTCCGCAACCCCCGCCTCTCGGTCATGCCCGTTCCCGATCATCTGTGGCACCGGATCATGCGCATGGCCGGCGCGTCTTGAGGGCTACCGGCGGGACGCGGACGTCCTACACCCGTCCCGGCTGCGGCTCGGGCTCCGGTTCGTAGGCCTCCAGCCACTCGATGACCCGGCGCGTGAGCCGGCTCGGCGTGGAGGAACCGGCGGTGACGGCCACGCGGCGGGCGCCCCGTAGCCAGGCGGGGTCGATGTCTTCCACGCTGTCCACCAGATAGGCGGGCCGGCCGGCGATCTCGCGGACCACCTGGACCAGGCGGTTGGAGTTGTTGCTGCGGCGGTCGCCGACGACGATGACCAGGTCGGCCTCGCGGGCCTGGCGGACGGCGGCTTCCTGCCGGAGCTGCGTGGCCAGGCAGATCTCGTTGTGAACCTCGGCGTGGGGGTAACGCTTGAGGACCTCGCGGATCAGCGTCTCGGTGTCCCACTTGCTGAGGGTGGTCTGGGTGACGACGGCGATGCGCTCGGCCTCCAGCTTCAAGGCCATGAGGTCGTCCACCGTCTCGATCAGGTGGACGTGGCCGGGCGCCTCGCCCATGGCGCCTTCCGGCTCGGGATGGCCCTTCTTCCCGATGTAGATGATCTCGTACCCCTTGGCGACGCGGTCCCTAATCAGCTCGTGGGTGCGGGTCACGTCGGGGCAGGTGGCGTCGATCCAGGTCAAGCCCTTCTCGATGGCCCGGCGCCGGACCGCCGGCGAGACGCCGTGGGCGGTGAAGATCACGGTACCCGAGTCGATCTGCTCCAGCAACGACAGCCGGTCGGCGCCGTCCAGGGTCTGGATACCCTCGCGGGCCAGTTCCTCCACCACGTGGCGGTTGTGGACGATCATTCCCAGGATGTAGATGGGGCGCGGCAGGGTAGGGTCGGCCGCCGCGCGGCGAGCCAGGGCGATGGCGTCGACGACGCCGTAGCAGTACCCGCGGGGTGAGATCTTGATGACTTCCATGGACTGGGCCTCCCATTCGCGCCGGCTGGCGGTGCTCCACACGCCCTCAGGGGTGATTTCAACCCACCGAAGGCGCTTGTTGAACCCACCGTATCCCAAGCTTGTTGAACCCACCGCATCCCAAGTCAGTATAGCGGATCGAGGGGATGCCGCCTACCGCCGGTATCGGAGGCCCACTGGCCATATGCGGCCCCGCCCCGCAGGAAGCCGGTGGCGGCGGGCTCGCACGGCACCGGACCGGCCGGCCCGGAGGAGCGCCAGGGAAGGCATCGGGCGACCGCCCGAGGGCCGGATGCGCCCTTTGTGGTACGATGCCCCGGGGACCGATCACCATCGGGCGCCACTCCCGGCACAAGGAGGCAAGCGACCCCGTGACTGGTGAAACGTCGGCCGTGAACAACGGCGTCGCTCCTACCGCGGCGGGCGGTGCCACGAGCGGTTCCGCGGGGGAGGCACCCCTCGGACTGCTGGTCATGGCCTATGGCACGCCCCAGACCCTGGACGAGGTCGAACCCTATTACACCCACATCCGGCACGGGCGGCCGCCGACGCCGGAACT
>QGUQ01000034.1 GCA_003242195.1 Bacillota bacterium
GGGCGGGCGTGTTTCCGGGGCGGTGCTGCAGGTGGTCAACCTGGTCGTGGCAGGGCTCATCTACGACCCCTTCATCCGGGCCTGGGACCGGCAGAAGCTGGCGGAAGAACGGGAGTGAGACCATGTCGGAGGACGTCATCATGCAGCTCATCGTGCACGCGGGCAACGCTCGAAGCGCCGGCATGGAGGCCATCCAGCATGCCAAGGAGGGGCGCTACGAGGCGGCCCGGGCGGCGCTGCAGGAAGCCGGGGAAGAACTGGCTCGAGCCCACCAGGTCCAGACCGCCCTGATCCAGCGAGAGGCGGCGGGGGAGCGGGTGAACATGAGCCTGCTCATGGTCCACGCCCAGGACCACATGATGAACGCCATGACCGTCAAGGACCTGGCGGCGGAGCTGGTGGAGCTGTACGAGCGGCTGGCGGCGGGCGGCCGTCGAGGGTAGGGGCTTCGATAGCGGGCCCCGGTGATCGCACCGGAGGTGCGGCGGCAGAGGCAGGGTCAGGGGCCGCCCGCCTGTTCCTTCCGTATCGGGTGCGGCCGGGGCGTTCACAGCCCCAGGGCCTGGATGGTCTCCTTGAGAATCGCCGCCGACCGATCCAGGGCCTGCTGCTCCTCCGGGCGCAGCGTGAGAGGAAGCGGGCCCCGGGCGCCGTGCCGGCCCACCACGCAGGGCATCCCCATGTAGACCCCGTACTGGGGGACCAGGGTGGAGACGGTCAGGACGCTGTTTTCGTCGCCGAGGATGGCTTCACAGATCCGGGCCAGCGCCAGGGCGATGGCGTAGTAGGTCGCCCCCTTGGCGGCGATGATCCGGTAGGCGGCATCTCGGGTCTCGACGAAGATCGCTTTCCGCTGCTCCGGCGTGAGACCCAGCGGGGGCTTGTCCCCCAGGGGGCTTCCGGCCACGGTGGTTCCGGACCACACGGGAACTTCCGAGTCGCCGTGCTCGCCGATGATGTAGGCGTGGACGCTCCGGGGATGGATGCCCAGCTCCTGGCCGATCCGGTACCGAAACCGGGCCGTGTCCAGGAGCGTCCCGGATCCCACCACCCGTTCCACCGGCAGGCCGGAGATCTTGTGGGCCTGGTAGGCCAGGATGTCCACCGGGTTGGTGGCCACCAGGAGGATGGCATCCGGCGCGTGCCGCACGATGGCCGGCACCACCTCCGCCATCACCTGGGCGTTCCGCTGCAGGAGCTGCAACCGGGTCTCCCCCGGCCGCTGGGCCACGCCCGCGGCGATCACGACCACTTGGCAGCCCGCCAGGTCCGGGTAGTCGCCGGCGACGACCCGGCAGGGGGGCACGAAAGGTGCCCCGTGGCTCATGTCCAGGGCATCACCCAGGGCCTTGTCGCGGTTGATGTCGATGAGGACCAGTTCCTGGGCAAGGCCCCGGATCAGGGCCGTGTAGGCGAACGTGGACCCCACCGCACCGCAACCCACCACCCCGAGGCGGTACCCCCGGGCACTCGCGGTCATCGCACATCCCTCCGCTCGTTCGTGCACGATCTTCAGGCTGTCTCTCCGGTGGGTCGCCTTATTATACCGCCCCGAGCGGGGGAGGACAGTGAAGCTTGCCAGCATCCGCCCCGGACGCCCCTAGCGGCGGGGCTCCGCACCTTTCGTCCTCCGAGCGATCCTCACGGGTGGGGCCGGCGATCCCCACGGGTGTTTGAATCCCTGCCCGGGGTGGGCGCCGGGAGCCGGGCGGCCGCCCCGCGGACCAGTCCGTACCGTCCCCGGCCTGCCAACCGGTTCACGAGGCGCCGTGCGGCTTCCAGGACGTCCTCCGCCTCCCGGACCCGCAAGAGGACCAAGCAGCCGGCGTAGACCGCGCACCCGGCCAGCCCCGGGGCGGTCACCAGCGCCAGTTCCGCCAGCGCCTCGCCGGTGCCGGCCCCGGACGCCCCGCCGGCCCAGACCGGGCGCAGCCAGCGGTAAGCGGCATCCATCGTCATCCCGGCCACGACGCCCGCAGCCAGGGCCTTCACCGCCGTCGCCGCCAGGGGGTACCAGGGCAGGGCGCGGTAGCGCCGGCCCAGCCGGGCCGCCAGCAAGGCGAAACCGATGGTGAAGGAGAGGGTGGTGGCCAGAGCCAGGCCGGTGATCCCCAGCCAGCGGCCCAACATCAGATCTCCCACCACGTTGACCAGCATGGCGACGACCGCCACCATCGCCGGGTAACGCGCGTCCTGCCACGCGTAAAGGGCCCGGTTGGCCAGGTCGCGCAGGGCCAGGGGGACCAGGCCGAGGCCGTAGGCCGCCAGGGCCAGGGACGTGAGCAGTGTGTCGCGGGCATCGAAGCTGCCCCGGCCGTAGACGAACTCCACGATGGGCACCCGCAGGACCACCAGGGCCACGGTCATGGGCGTCAGCAGAACCACCAGCACGCCCAGCCCGCGGCCCAGCAGCCGGGCGAAGGCCTCCCGGTCGGCCGTCGCGCTGACCGCCCCCAGGGACGGGTAGAGGGCTTGGACCAGCGCCATGGCCAGCAGCCCGTGGGGCAGGGTCACCAGGCGGAAAGCGTAGTTCAGGGCGGAGATGGTGCCCTCTTCCTGGGTCGATGCCACCATGCGGTCGACCAGGACGTTCACCTCGGTGACCGCGTACCCCAGGAAGAGCGCCGGCAGCAGGCCGAGGATGGCCCGCAGGCCCGGGTCCGCCAGGTCCAGGCACCACCGGTGGCGGAATCCCGTGCGGCGGACGCCGGGCAGCTGCACCAGGACCCGCAGCAGCGAGCCCACGGTGAAGCCCACCGCCAGGGCGTAAGCGCCGTACCGCGCCCCGAAGAACAGGGCGGCGGCGATCATGGCGACGTTGAAGGGAATGCCCGTGCTGGCCGGCCAGAAGAACCGGCGGCAGGCATGCAGCCAGCCCGTCAGCAGGTTCATCCAGGTGACGAAGAGGGAAGCGACCAGCAGGACGCGGGTGACCCCGGCGGCCAGCCTTACCTGCTCGGCGGTGAAGCCCGGGGCCATGAGGCGAACCACCCCTTCGGCCATCAGGGCCATGGGGATCATGGCCACAGCGGTCACCATCATGACCAGGTTGGCCAGGGCGCTAAAGGTGCGCGCCGCCTTCTCGCGGTCGCCCCGGGCCACCACTCCGGCCAGGAGGGGGGTGGCCGCGGTGGCAATGGCGCTGGAGACCAGGCCCACCACCAGGTTGGGGACGCCCTGGGCCACGAGGAAGGCGTCCAGCTCCGCGCTGGCACCGAAGACGGAGGCGTACACCGTCTCGCGCAGGAATCCCAGCACCCGGCTGGTGGCCGTCAGCACGGCGATGGTCGCGGTGGCGGCCGCCAGACCGCGGGCGACGTCCTCCGCGGTTCCCGTTGCGCCGGCCCCGCCGCTCCTTCTCTCGCTGCCCGTCGGCGATACCACCCGCTTCATCCTTTCCAGTCCGAGGCCTTTCAAGGCTGACGCCGGTCCGTCCGGCCACGGCCGGCCCCGGAGGCGCCGGGAGGGCGGGCCGGACCGGGCGTTCAGGGTAATGGTCCGCCAAGGTCCGTCCCCGCGCAAGGGACGCGTACCCGTTGCACCGGGCGCGGTGCACGGGGAAAGGGACCGGTTTCCCGGTTCCCGGTCCCTCGGGTCAACGCTCGGGGCCGCCGCTCGATAACCGGGAGGGACCCACCCGGTGCCGGCGAGTGCGGGCCGCGGGGCCCGCGGCCGGCGGTCGAGGCCCAACGAGGAACGGGAACGAACGGGGGAATCTCAGTGGACATCGGTGCGCTCATCGGTCTCGTAGCGGCCGTCGCCGCCGTCCTGGTCGCCAACGTGATGGAAGGCGGGCACCTGAGCCAGCTGTTGAATCCTTCGGCCTCGCTGCTGGTCTTGGGGGGCACGCTGGGTGCCACCCTGGCCAGCGCCGGTTTGCAAGGCCTGCTCCTGCTCCCGGGTGGCATCCGGTACGCCTTCCAGGCGCCCCAGCTGCGCCCCGGCGAGGTCATCGAGAAGATGGTCGCCCTGGCCCAGCGTGCCCGGCGCGAGGGGCTCTTGTCCCTGGAAGAGGAACTCGGTAACCTGGACGACCCCTTCTTCGCCAAGGGATTGCAGTTCGTCATCGACGGCGCTGACCCGGAGATGGTCGCGGACGTGATGGGGACCGTGATCGAGGCGGAGCAGCGCCACCGGCTGCGGGCCGCCACGGTGCTGGAGACCGCCGGCGGCTTCGCTCCCACCATGGGGATCATCGGAACCGTCCTAGGCCTGGTCCACGTCCTTGGCAACCTGCAGGACACGTCCCAGCTGGGCCCGGCCATCGCCGTGGCCTTCATGGCGACCTTCTATGGCATCGCCACCGCCAACCTCCTGTGGCTGCCGCTGGCCAACAAGATCAAGGCCAACGCGGAGCTGGAGGCGGAGATGCGGCGCATGGTGGTGGAGGGTGTCCTGTGCATCCAGAAGGGTGACAACCCGACCATCATCCGCGAGAAGCTGCAGGCTTTCGTGGTGGCGGGCGCCGCCGGTCCGGGCGGCGCGGGCGGCGAGGCCGGCGCCCGCGCGGCGGCCGGCGTGGGCAGCCAGGCGGCCGGGGTGGGTGACTGATGGCCGGCGGAGCCTTCAGCCCGGGGCACCGTTCTGCGGAAGACCGGGAGCGGGTGGCAACCCGGCGGGTGCGCACCGGCGCCCCCAGCCCGGGTGGCGTCGGGCACGGGAGAGGCCACGACGGCGCCGGCATCATGCGCTGGCTTTTGACCTACGCCGACCTGATCACCTTGCTCCTGGCCTTTTTTGTGGTCATGTATGCCATGTCGGAGGTGAACGTCGCCCGGTACGAGGCGGTGGCTGCCTCCCTGCGGGCGGCCTTCGCCACGGCCGGCGAGACGCTCATCGACACCGAAGGGATCTCGCCCCATGCCCGCAAGGTGCTGGACGGGCTCAACCGCGATACCGGCTATCCCTATCCCCCGGGGACGCCGGGCGGGACACCGCCCTCCCGGCCCGGCGGGGAGCTTCCCGGGCTCGGTCCCGGGGCCGGCGGCCAGGCTGAGGCCGAACTCCTGAAAGGCGTGGCCGGCCGTGTGAACGAGGCCCTGCGGGAAGCCGGCCTGGGCGGCAACGCCGCCGCCGAGCTGACGGAGCGGGGCGTGGCCATCACCTTCCAGGAGCACATCTTCTTCGACCTGGGCCGGGCGGACCTGCGCCCCGAAGGCCGGGCCCTCTTGCGGCGGCTGGCGCCCATCCTGGCCGACGTACCCGGGACCATCCTGGTCGAGGGGCATACCGACGATCTCCCCATCCGCAGCGGCCGTTTCCCCTCCAACTGGGAGCTTTCCACCGCCCGGGCGACCACCGTGGTCCGCTTCCTGGCCGAGGAGGCCGGCCTGGATCCCCGCCGCCTGGCGGCCATCGGGTACGGCGAGTGGCGGCCGCGCTACCCCAATACCAGCGACGCCAACCGGGCCCGTAACCGGCGGGTGGAGATCGTCCTCCTGCGGCGGGGCCTGGATCCCACGGCCCAAGCCGGCCCGGCGCGCCCGGCGCGCTGACGACCACCCGCGAGACGTGGCGGTACCCTCCGGTACAGGCGAGCAGGTTCCGAACCCCTAGCGGGTTCGGAATTTTTCATATCTTGATTCCGATCGTGGCGAGAAAATGGGGCTTGGGCCCCACGGTCGGGGGCTGGAGGCGCATTGCCGGGTGGATCACGTGGTGGGCGGATTCCCGTCTTCAGCGAGACTCGTCACGGTGCGAACGGTGGAGGCACGTGGTGGTGGGCACGACCACAACTCGGCTCCTCAAGAGCGGGATTCGTCACCTCATCGCGGTGTTGCGGCTCTACGATCCCCCCACATTCCGGCACAGTCAGCGCGTGGCGTTCCTGGCCTGCAGTACCGGGCGGTGGCTGGGGTGGGATCCCGGGAGCCTGCGCCTGCTGGCCGTCGCCGGGTTGCTCCACGACGTGGGCAAACTGGCGGTGGATCGGGAGATCCTGCACAAGCCCGGCCGGCTGACAGGTGAGGAGTGGCAGGCCATCCGCCGCCACCCCGCTACGGGTGCCCAGCTGGTCAAGCGCGTGACGGGTTCCTCCCGCATCGCTGCCTGGGTGCGGTCCCACCATGAGCGCTGGGACGGTGCCGGCTATCCCGACGGCCTGGCCGGGCCCGCCATCCCCCTGGGCTCCCGGGTGCTGGCGGTGGCGGACGCCTTTGACGCCATGGTGGTCGGGCGACCGTACCACCGCCGGCGCATCACGGTCGAGGCCGCGCTGGAGGAGATCGAGCACCAGGCCGGGCGCCAGTTCGACCCCGAAGTCGCCCGCGCGTTCATCGCCATGATGAACGCGCGGGCCGTGTTACGTACAGGCCCCGGGGGGAGATGACACGGCCGGCCGGCCACCTGCAATGGGCAGGGGGAGGAAGTCCCCGCGCCACAGAGAACAGCAGGGGCGGCACAAGGCCATGGGAGGTGCATGGACCGGTCATGGAGTGCTGTTTCCCCGACGGCTTCTGGTGGGGCTCGGCCACCTCGGCCACCCAGAGCGAGGGCGCCGCCCGCGACGGCGGGAAGGGCAAGAACGTCTGGGACCACTGGTTCGAGCTGGAGCCCAATCGCTTCTACAACGGCGTGGGCCCCGACCGGGCGCCCCAGTTCTACTACCGCTACAAAGAAGACATCGCCCTGATGAAGGAGCTGGGCCACAATTCCTTTCGCTTCTCCATCTCCTGGTCCCGCCTCTTCCCGCAGGGCGACGGTGAGATCAACAAACAGGGTGTCGCGTTCTACAACGACGTCATCGACACGCTGCTGGACCACGGCATTGAACCCTTTGTCTGCCTGTACCACTTCGACACGCCCCTGGCCCTCCAGGAGCGCGGGGGCTGGGAGAGCCGGGAAACCGTGGAGGCCTTTGCCCGCTACGCTGAAACCTGCTTTCGCCTCTTCGGTGACCGGGTGAAGAAGTGGTTCACTCATAACGAGCCCATCGCCGTGGTGGAGGGCGGGTACCTGTACGACTTCCAGTACCCCAACGTGGTGGACTTCCGCCGCGCGGTCCAGGTGGGTTTCCACCTGACCCTGGCCCACGCCCGGGCCGTGCAGGCCTACCGGGAGGGTGGGTACGACGGTCAGATCGGGATCATCCTGAACCAGATGCCTGCCTATCCCCGCAGTCAGCACCCTGCGGACGTGAAGGCCGGCCGCATCGCCGACGCCTTCTTCAACCGCTCCTTCCTGGATCCCGTCGTCAGGGGGGAGTTCCCGGAGGAGCTGGTGGAGATCCTGCGGCTGCACGACGCCCTGCCGGTGATGAGGGAGGGGGACCTCGAGCTGATCCGGTCCCATCCCATCGACCTGCTGGGTGTCAACTACTACCACCCCCGCCGCGTCAAGGCCAAGGAACACGTGCCGCACCCCGATGCGCCGTTGCTCCCGGAGCATTTCTTCGACCACTACGAGATGCCGGGCCGCAAGATGAACGTCTACCGGGGCTGGGAGATCTACGAGAAGGGCATCTACGACATCCTGATGAACCTGAAGGAGAACTACGGAAACATCCCGTGCTTCGTCTCCGAGAACGGCATGGGCGTGCAAGACGAGCACCGCTTCCTCCGCGACGGCATGATCCACGACGACTACCGCATCGAGTTCTTCCGCGAGCACCTGAAGTGGGTGCACAAGGCGCTGCAGGAAGGCTGTAACGTGAAGGGCTATCACGTCTGGACCTTCATGGACAACTGGTCGTGGATCAACGCCTACAAGAACCGCTACGGGCTGGTGGCGGTGGACCTGGACAACGACTACCGGCGCACGGTGAAGAAGAGCGGGCTCTGGTTCAAGCAGGTGGCCGAAAATAACGGGTTTTGACTTTGAGGTCAGTGCTGCCATTGCATCAAATGCCGGATGTCGATGTGGCCACTCGCTGCAATAGAATGAATCTGCAGCCGGTGGGCATAATGGTCGTAAAAGGTCTCTAGTGCAGCCACACGGGGGAATGGTAGAATGGGCACGACGCGAATGAAAGGGAGGCAGCGTGCGGTGGCGGTCGTCCGCATGCAGGGACGCGGCCAGCTCACCCTCCCGGCGGCTTTTCGGAAGGCCGTGGGCGTTCGACCTGGCGATGTCCTCTTGCTTGAGGAACGAGGGCCGGGACATTTCGAGGTGCGCGTGCTCTCCCGGCGATCCCTGCTGGAATTCCCACAGGTGCAGGTGGACGATTTCGATATGCAATCTGCCCGGGAAGAAATGGAGCAAGAATTGGCCGGGGAGGCCGTCGACAAAGGCCACCAGGAGCCCGTCGATGGCAGCCTAGAGGTGGCGGCGGCGCGGGATGCGTAGGGCCCGGCAAACGGCGTGGATCGACAGCAGCATTTTCGTGCATGCCCAGCTTCGTGATGCCCATACCGAAGCCTGCCGTAAACTTCTCGCCGCGCTCGAGGCCGTTTCCGATGGCCCCGAAAGGACACGGCCGAGTACTTGCTTCTTATGCTTCATGCGCCGGGAGTACGTACCGTTCACCCGAAAGAATCCCTCGCACGAGCGATCTCCCTGTGGATGCGATCGGACAAGGCCTTCGTCGCAATTTTCCTGAGCGCAACCGGCAGAACGCCGGGAACAAGCAGATTGCCGGCGACGGGGCTGACAGGCAGGGGGGATGCTGCATGGCCGGTCACAAGCGGGTCGCGGTCATCCTGGCAGGGGGCGAGGGGCGCCGGCTCTGGCCGGCCAGCACACCCGAGCGGCCCAAGCAGTTCCTGCGGCTCTTCGGGGACCGGACCCTGCTGGAGGCCACCTGGGAGCGGGCCCGGGCCGTCCCGGGCGTGGACGACGTGTGGCTGGTGACCGGCGAGCGTTACGCGGAGCTGACCCGCGCGACCCTCCCGGATCTTCCCGAGGACCGGCTGGTCCTGGAGCCGTCGGCGAAGAACACGGCGCCGGCCCTGGCCCTGGTGGCGGGCCTGATCGAACGGCACTCCCCGGACGCCACGGTCCTCGTCCTCCCGGCGGACCACCACATCCCCGACGTCGAGGCCTTCGCGGCCGCCGCGGACCTGGCCCTGCGCGTGGCAGCGGAGGAACCCGCCCTGGTCACCTTCGGCATCGAGCCCACGCGGCCCGAGACCAACTACGGCTACCTGGAGCTGGGCGATGAGCTGGCCCCGGGCGTTGCCAGGGTCCGGCGCTTCGTGGAGAAGCCGGACACGGACCGGGCCATGCGGTTCCTCCTCGCCGGCCACTTCGCCTGGAACAGCGGCATGTTCGCCTGGCGCAACGGCGTCTTCCTGGAGGAACTGCGCCGGTCCGAGCCGGTGCTCTACGAGCTGGCCCGGGCGGTCGCCCGGGGGCGGGACTGGCACGCCCTGTGGGAGGCGGCGCCCGCCACCTCCGTGGACTACGCGGTGATGGAGCGGTCCCGGCGGATCGTCGCCGTGCGGGGCCGCTTCGCCTGGGACGACCTCGGCTCCTGGCTGGCGGTGGAGCGGCACGCGGCCCCGGACCGGGACGGCAATATCACCCTGGGCCGGGGGCCCGTGCGGGCCGAGGACGCCGCGAGCAACACGGTCTTCAGCGAGGAGCTCCCCGTTCTGCTCCTGGGCGTGCGCAACCTGCTGGTGGCGGCCACCCGGTCCGGACTGCTGGTGGCCGAGAAGCGGCGCCTGGATGGCTTGCGGGAGGCGCTCCGGGCGCTGGAGGCGGTGGCCCGGCAGGCGGCCCCGTGAGCTCCCGGGCCGCCCAGGTGGACAGGGGACGAACGCGGCGGAAGAGGACGGGTGGGGCGGGGGGAGGTCCCGCCGTTTCGTCCCCGGCTCCCCGCTGTGTTAAACTCCCTCACTCCCCGGTGTGTTATACTCCCTCCTTCTGCGGTGTGATATAAGCTGTTGCCTGGAGCGTCCCCGGCGCGCAGCCGGGGCCTCACGACCGGGGCTGCACCATCGCGCCGGGGAGGGCCGGCCTTTGACCGGGCGGGGCTTGGCGAAATCCTTCGCCATCATCTTCATCCTGGGCGTGGCCAGCCGCGTGCTGGGGTTCTTCCGGGAGATGGTGCTGGCCGCGGTCTTCGGGGCCACCAGCGTCACCGATGCCTACACCATCACCTTTTCCATCCCCTTCGTGCTCTTCGCCGTCTTCGGCTCCGCCATCACCACGGTGGTCATCCCGCTGCTCACGGGTTACCGGGCCACCGGCCGGCTGGACGACTACCGGCGGGTCGCCTGGACGCTGTTCCACGCCCTGCTGATCCTGCTGCTCGCCTTCCTCGTGATCCTGATGGCGGGCGTGGACGGCGTGCTGCGCCTCTTCGCGCCGGGCTTCACCGGCGAGACCTTCCTGCTGGCGCGGCGGCTGGCCCTGATCATGCTGCCCGGGATCATCTTCATGGGGCTGAACGGCTGGCTCCAGGCCGTCCACAACAGCGCCCGCAACTTCACGACGCCGGCGCTGGTGGGCATCCCCCTGAACGTCATCCTGATCATCGGCACCTACTTCTTCGGCCGGTGGTACGGCATCGAGGCCGTGGCCTGGGCGTCCCTGGTGGCCATGGCTTCCCAGGTGGTGCTGCAGTGGCGGGCCCTGCGACGGGCGGGCCTGGCCTACCGGCCGGTGCTGGACTGGCGCCACCCGGACCTGGCGCTGGTCCTCCGGCGCACGGGGCCGGTGCTGGTGGGGACGGGCGCGGTGCAGCTCAGCCAGGTCGTGGCCAAGGCCCTGGCCTCGGGCCTGCCCGCCGGCAGCGCGGCCGCCCTGACCTTCGCCAACCGCATCATGGGCCTGCCC
>QGUQ01000035.1 GCA_003242195.1 Bacillota bacterium
GTCCCGGGCCGGAGCCGGCTCGAGGGCGACGACGGGCGGTTGATCCAAGGTGTCCTCCTCCTCGGGCAGGTGTTGACACTCTTAAAAGTACCGCATTCCCGTCCCGGAACCGCCGCTCCCCGGTTCCGAGCCTGGCGCCTGCGGCGCCCAGGGGCCCGCGGCGGGCTGGACCCCGGCCTGCCGGCAAAGGGTGAGATAGTCCGACCAGGTGTCCAGGTCCTGGATGACAGCGACGCAATCGGTTTCCACCGCAACCACCGCCGCTCGATGCCGTTCCAGGAGCCGCCGGGCGCCCTGGTCGCCCGTGAGTTCTTCGACCTCCGGGAAGAGGGAACGGGCGAGGAGCACGGGGTGTCCGGGCCGGCCTCGATAGACGGGTCTTACCGCCGCCGGTCGCGGCGATTCCTCGAGAAAGCGCTGGATGATGCGATCCAGCAGGGTGGGCGGTAGCAGCGGCTGATCCCCGAGGACGACCAGGGCACCCTGGATGCCGGGCTCTCCTTCCAGAAGAGCCCGCAGGCCCTGGCGCAAGGAGGTGCTCTGCCCCTGCTCGGGATGGGGATTGACGATGACCGACAGCCGCGAGCGGTCACCCCCGGAGTCCGCGGCAACGCGGCCCAGGGCCGGAAGGGCGTCGGCTACCTGCCGGTTGACCACCAGGACCACCGGCTCCGCCCGGCTGGCCAGCACCGCGGCGACGGTGGCTTCCAACACGGTGTGCCCGCCCAGGGGCAGGAGCTGCTTCGGCCAGCCCAGGCGGGTGGAAAGGCCGGCGGCCAGGACGACCGCTCCGACGGTGCCTTGCGACATGACGTTCACCCCGCAGGCTCTTTCCAAGTGGGCCATGGTGTTTCCTTCCGGCACCGGAAGGCATTTGCAGGTTGACGGCGAATTACCATTTTTCAAAACCCGACGGATGTCGGGGATCGGAGCTCGCCCGTACCGACTGCCGCCCGCAGGGACGGTACCGGGGAAGGGAAGCCGTTGGGCAGGTACTTAATGAACGTTCGGTGAATTTCCTCTACCATCCATCATACGGCGAACGGAGGGACCCCTTGGCTACGAGCAAGATCGTCGATCCACCGCGGGAAACCATCCTCCAGCAGGCTGCCGAGCTGTTCGCGGTACGCGGCTATCCCGCGACGACCATGCGGGACCTGGCGGCGGCTCTGGGCGTGACGCCGGCAGCCCTGTACTACCACTTCCGTAACAAGGACGAATTGCTGCTGGAGGTGATCCGCCACGGCGTCCGCGCCGTCCACCGGCGGGTGGAGCGGGCGATGGCAGGCGAGGCCACCGTCGCCGGGCGCATCTGGGCGGGCCTGCGTGCCCACGTGCTGGCGTGCCTGGAGTATCAGTTCTTCGTCGCCGTCATCCTCCGGGACAGCCGGTACCTGAGCCCCGAGGCGACGCGGGAGGCAGTGGCCGAGCTGGACGCCTACGAAGCCCTGTGGGATCGAATCCTGGCGGAAGGGGCCCGGGAGGGCCTGTTCCAGCCGGGGGTCGACCTGCGGCTCCTCCGCCTCTTCGGGTTCGGGGCGATGAACTGGATCACCATCTGGTACCGCCCGGGCGGGCGCTGGACGCCTGAGGAGATCGCCGACTACTTCCTCCTGTACATCGCGAAGGGGGTGTTGCGCCCGGAGATCGCCGACTTCGTGGTCGGCCAGGTGATCCGCGACGCCGGCCTCCATTGCGGACCCCGGCGCGCCGGGACACCTGGCGGCGAACAGGGTGATGGCAGCGGTAGCGGTGGGGGGACGCAGCGGCCGTCGGACCACTGAGGGCGGCCGCCGGGACCCGAACGAACCCGCCCCCGTCAAGGGGGCCCGAGTCGAACCGGGGGAGCGTACGAAGGTCGGGAGGGGTGTAACGATGGCGTATCCGGCTTTTACCCAGGAATGGGCCCAGGCCTACAAGGACCGTATCAACGAGAATCCCCGTTACAGGGAAGCGGCGCGGAACTGGGAATGGCCGCTGGCCTTCGTGCTGGAGGCCGAGCCGTCCCTGGGCATTGAGGAAGACCGGGCCATCGTGCTGGACCTGTACCGAGGAGAGTGCCGGGATGCCCGTCTGGCGACCCGGGACGAACTGGACGGCGTACCTTACGTGATCAGCGCCGACGCCTACACCTGGAAGCAGGTGGTGGACGGCCGGCTGGATCCCCTGGCGGCTATGCTGCGCGGCAAACTGAAGATCGTGAAGGGGAACATGGCCGTCCTGGCCGGCTACGTCACCGCCGCCAAGGAGCTGGTGAATTCGGCCCAGCAGGTGGAGACGGAATTCCCGGAGGGAGTGGCCTAGGCCATGAAGGCCGTCACCTACCGGGGTGCGCGGGAAGTGGCCGTCGAGGACGTGCCCGAGCCGCGGCTGGAGGAACCGGGTGACGCCCTGGTCCGGGTCACCTGCTGCGGCATCTGTGGTTCCGACCTGCACATCTACCACGGCCAGATCCCGGGCATGATCCCCGGCTTCGTATGCGGCCACGAGTTCACCGGCGTGGTGGAGGAGACCGGGCCGGGTGTCCGGGGATTCCGACCGGGCGACAGGGTGGTGGGCACCTTCCACGTCGCCTGCGGCACCTGCCGGGCCTGCCGGCGGGGCGCGTACAACCAGTGTGTCCGGTACGGCGTCTTCGGCTACGGCATCGCCATGGGCAGCCTGGCCGGATCCCAGGCGGAGTACGTGCGCGTCCCCCATGCCGATGTCAACCTGCGCCGGATTCCGGACGAATTGGACGACGAGCAGGCTCTGTTTTGCGGTGACGTCCTGACCACCGCCTATGGTGCCCTCCGCAACGCCGGCTTGCAACCGGGCGAGACGGTGGCGGTCATCGGCTGCGGGCCGGTGGGGCTCATGGCAGTGCAGAGCGCCTTCGTCCTGGGGGCGGCCCGGGTGTTTGCCATCGATCTCCTGCGAGACAGGGCGGAGATGGCAGAACGGTTGGGAGCCGTACCCATCGTGGCCGGGGAGTCCCATCCCGTCAGCCGGGTGAACCAGCTCACGGGGGGCGAGGGGGCGGACGTGGTCATCGAGGCGGTGGGCGGGCCCCGCACCGTCGCCCTGGCCTTCGAGCTGGTTCGGGGCGGGGGCCGGATCGTGGCCCTCGGAGTGACCACGGCTGAGAGCTTCGCCTTTCCCCTGGGCACCGGCCTGACCCGGGACATCTCCTTCCGGATCGGGCTGGCCAACATCCACCGGGACATTGACGCCACCCTGGCCCTGGTAGCCGCGGGGCGCCTCGATCCGACCGCTATCGTCAGCCACCGGCTGCCTCTATCCGAGGCGCCGCTGGGCTACCGCCTGTTCGATGAGCGCGAGGCGATGAAGGTGCTGCTCCTGCCCGGCCAGTAGCATACTCCTGCCCGGCCGGTGGAGTGGTGGCCGGGTGGGTGCAAGGGGCGAAGAAGGAGCGGATGGCCCGCGAGCGGCGGGCGGGTGCAGGCCCGCACGCCGAAACCCGTGGGGAAGGACGGGGGGATGAGCATGTCCGGGGCGGACGCCCGCCATGAGGGGTTTGTGACCACCAGCGCCCGCGGCCTGCGGCATGATGTGCCGCCCATGCGCCTCTACCACAAGGCGAAGCGCTTCGGCGTCTGGGACCCTCAGGCCATCGACCTCAGCCGCGACCGGGAGGACTGGGCCGAGTTCAACGACCAGCAGCGCGACGCCTTGCTGCGGATGGTGTCCCTGTTCCAGGCCGGCGAGGAGTCGGTGACCCTGGATCTCTTGCCCCTGATGATGGTGATCGCCCGCGAGGGCCGCCTGGAAGAGGAGATGTACCTGACCACCTTCCTCTGGGAGGAGGCCAAGCACACCGAGTTCTTCCGCCGGTTCCTGGACGAGGTGGCCGGGACGACCACCGACTTGCACCACTACCACACGCCCAGCTACAAGAAGATCTTCTACGAGGAGCTGCCGCGGGCGATGAACCGCCTGCTCACCGATCCTTCGCCTGCAGCCCAGGCCGAGGCCGCCGTGACCTACAACCTGATCGTGGAGGGAGTCCTGGCGGAAACCGGCTACTATGCCTTCTACCAGACGCTGCACCGCCAGGGACGGATGCCCGGCCTGATCGAGGGGATTCGCAACCTGCAGCGGGACGAGTCGCGGCACATCGCCTACGGGGTCTTCCTCCTGTCGCGGCTCGTGGCCCAGGACGACTCCGTCTGGTTCGTCATCGAACGGCGGCTGAACGAGCTGCTCCCTTATGCCCTGGGCGTCACCCATGAGATCTACGCGGCCTACGGCGACGACCGACCCTTCGATGTGGACCAGGAGGAGTTCGTCAATTACGCCATCAAGCAGTTCACGCTGCGCTCCCAGCGCATCGAGCAGGCACGGGGGAAGTCCCTGGACGAGGTCTACCGGCTGGCGACCGTCGATGCGGACGAACCGGCCGGTGAGGACGAACCGGGGACGCCCGGGGAGGGAGGAACGGCCGCATGACCCGCATGACGGGCCGGGATCGCGTGCAAGCCGGTGATCCTGGACCGGTCCCCGGGCCCGGCGAGGCACCCGCGGGTGGTGCCGGCCGGGGCCGGAGTGCCACCCTGGAGTCGCCCTTCGTCGCGCCCCAGGTCCGCCAATGGCTGCAGGAGACCCGCAGGCTCTTCATCGGTGGGCGCTGGGAAGAGGCCCGGTCGGGGCGCATCCTGCCGGTCACCGATCCGGCCACCGGCGACCTCCTGGCGGAGGTCTGGGAGGCCGGGGCGGAGGACATCGATCGGGCCGTACAGGCGGCCCGCCGGGCGCAGGAGGGGTCCTGGGGCCGGATGCCGCCCGCGGAACGGGCGCGTCTCCTCTGGAAGCTGGCGGACTTGCTGGAGGAACGGGCCGAGGAGTTCGCCCAGCTGGAATCGCTCAACACGGGCAAGCCGGTGACGGAGACGGCCGTGGCCGACGTGCCGCTGGCCGTGGAGCACTTCCGCTACTTCGCGGGCTGGACGACCAAGTGGACGGGGCAGACGCTCCCCGTTTCCTTCCCGGGCGAGTACCTGGCCTATACGCGGCGGGAGCCCGTGGGCGTCGTGGGGGCCATCGTGCCGTGGAACTTCCCGCTGCTGATCGCTTCCTGGAAGCTGGCGCCGGCGCTGGCGGCGGGCAATACCGTGGTGCTCAAGCCCAGCGAGCTCACGCCCCTTACGGCCCTCCGCCTGGCGGAACTGGTGCAGGAGGCGGGTTTCCCGCCGGGGACGGTCAACGTCGTGCCGGGGTACGGGGAGCCGGCAGGGCGGGCGTTGGTGGAGCACCCCGGGGTGGACAAGATCACTTTCACGGGTTCGCCCGCCGTGGGCCGTCGGATCATGACGACCGTGGCCCGCGACTTCAAGCGCGTGACCCTGGAGTTGGGGGGTAAGTCCCCCAACATCGTCTTCCCCGACGCCGACCTGGACAAGGCGGTCGCCGGGGCCATGATGGGCATCTTCTTCAACCAGGGCGAGGTATGCTGTGCGGGTTCCCGCCTGTTCGTCCACAAGGACCGCTTCGATCGGATGGTGGCGGAGATCGCCGAACGGGCGGCGGAGTTGAGGCAAGGGCCCGGCGTCCACCCCATGACCCAGATGGGCCCGCTCATCAGCCGGGCTCACATGGAGCGGGTGCTGGGTTACATCGAGCGGGGTCGAGCGGAGGGCGCCGAACTGGTGACCGGCGGTGAGCCCAACCGCGAGGCCGGCCCGGGGTTCTTCGTCCGCCCGACGGTGTTCGTGGGGACCGATACCATGACCATCGCCCGGGAGGAGATCTTCGGCCCCGTGCTCACCGTCTTGCCCTTCGAGGACCTGGACGAGGTGGTGCGCCGGGCCAACGACACCCCCTACGGCCTGGCAGCCGGCATCTGGACCCGGGACATCGCCAAGGCCATCAAGGTCGCCCACCGGCTCAAGGCGGGCACGGTGTGGATCAACGGCTACAACCTGCTGGACGCCACCAGCCCCTGGGGCGGGTTCAAGCAGAGCGGTATCGGACGCGAGATGGGGAGTTACGCGCTGGAGCACTACACGGAAGTGAAGAGTGTGTGGGTGAACCTCGGATAGGCCATGTGGCCATGAGGCCAGTGCGGACGGCATGATGGCGTGCGCCCTGCGGGGCGCACGCCTTTTTCGGGGAAGCCCGTGACGGTCCTCGGGTTGACGGCGGAACGAGGTGGCCCTCGACAACCTGGTGGCCGGAAGGAATTCACGGAATCCAAGGATAATATGTCCAATGATCATTAGTTTGGAGGTGAAACTAACAGTGAGGCTGGCGAATAAGGTCGCGCTTATTACGGGTGCCGGGCGGGGGATCGGCAAGGCCATCGCTCTGGCCTTTGCTCGAGAAGGCGCGAAAGTGGTGGTAACCTCCCGCACCCAGGCGGAACTCGATAGTGTGGTGAATCAGGTCAAGGAACTGGGAAGCGAAGGCACGGCCGTAGTTGGTGACGCGTCGAAAGAGGCTGATGTGGAGAAGGTGGTCAATACAGCCCTGAGGACTTATGGGCAAATCGATATCCTAGTAAATAATGTCGGGATGGCATATTACAAGCCGCTGGTAGAAACGTCCGTAGAGGAATACGATACGATGATGAATACAAATATGCGATCCACTTTTCTCTATACCCGTTATGTCGTACCCCATATGATCGAGAGACGGCAGGGTACGATTATCATTGTTTCGTCGATGGCTGGAGTTCGGGGGTTCGCCAACGAAGCCGTTTATTGTGCAACGAAGCATGCACAAATGGGTTTTGCTACTGCTCTCGATAAGGAACTGCGGCCTTACAATATCAAGGTTGGCACCCTGAATCCTGGCGGTGTGAACACTACGTTTGCTATTGGAACGGGACGAACCGCTGGTGATCCCAAGATTGCGATGATGCTGGATCCGGAAACGGTAGCGGAGGCAGCGGTCTTGATGGCGACGGCGCCTGAAAAGGCTCGCATCATGCAAATTTGGATGCGACCGATGTCGGAAGCGTTTGAATGAGCCCGGGCGGGAGGATTTGCGTAGAAATCGATAGCTTTGGTGGCATTGAATGAGCGGGTTCATACGAGTGCTGCCTCCACCCCGCTCCTTTCTTGTGGTTTCGTTGTGACTTGTTAGGATGATGAGACTGTAGGTAGGCGGAAGAGATCCTGAAGGACGATGGCGCCGGCCCCGATGGCACATCCAGCGAGGCCATGGGCGGCAATCACAATATTCGTCTGAAGGCGAGGTGGTACGAGCGCTCGCTCTTCTATTACCTGTCGTACAGGATTCAGGATGTATGCTCCACCCAGGGCCAGGGGGCCACCGATGACCACGCGTTGCGGGTTAAATGTGTTGATGGCGTTCGCGACGCCCACGCCGAGATATCGGGCGACGTTGTTCAGCGCAGCGATGGCGGCGGCGTTCCCGGCGTCGGCTGCCCGGGCAATGTCGGCCACCGACACTGGCTCGTTGGCGTTGGGGGAATCGCTCCCTGCTTGGGCGGCGGCAGATTGGGCGAAATGTCGGCGAAGAGCGGCTTCAGACGCGAACACTTCGAGGCAACCGCGATTTCCGCAGGCACAGGCCGGACCGGTCACATCGATGGTGGTATGACCGATCTCCCCCGCCATCCCCCCAACGCCACGCATTAACTCACCTCGAAGGATGATTCCTGCGCCAACACCGATTCCGACACTAAAATAGACCACGTCTTCAATGCCTACTGCGGCGCCAGACCAGTGCTCCGCCACTGCGCCTGCGTTGGCTTCGTTATCTACTTTGACGGGTACGGCGAAACGCTCTTCGAGCCATTCCCGAATGCGAACGTCACGCCAGCCGAGGTTCGGTGCGTATAGCAGCACACCTTGATCGAAGTCTACGAGGCCGGGAATGCCGACACCGATCCCCCGAAGGCCCAGGGGGACATCGGGAAAGTGTGATATGCCCTCTGAAATGAGCCTCGCGAGATGTTGAAGGGCTGGCTCGGGTTCAGGAACAGTCCCGAAGCGATGGTGCTTGCGCCAAATAGGCCGCCCGAGGAGATCTTGAACGACTACTGTTAGTGAGTCCACACCGATTTCGGCCCCGACGACAATGGCAGCACGGTCATTGAGAATCAGTAGGCGCGGTCGTCGTCCACCCCGCGAAGCTCCCATTCCGATCTCACGAACCAAGTGCTCTTTGAGCAATTCGTCGACCAGGGTGGACACCGTCGCCTTGTTCAGTCCCGTGATCTTAGCGATGTCTGCTCGCGAGATTGGAGCATGTTGGCGCAGCGTGTTGAGAACGATGGACTTGTTCAGCTCCTTGACAAGGGCCTGATCGCCTGTTCGCATTTCCAGTTTGGCCTCCCTATTTGTTTGGAGCGAAAACAAAAATCGACTGTGGAGCGTGGGCGGGACTGTTCGTACCATAGCTCGCTGGCCGTGCTCCGGTCAACTAGGGGACGATGTGTAGCTAGATCGCCCAACCAGAAGAATTTGGGAAGGAAATCCGGTTCAGGCGGAGAATAGTTATCTAAGAACTATGTTGAGTCACCAAACTAAGATTCGGTAGGCCGGCCCATGCCCGGGGTACGAGGGGCTGGGCATATTCCGACCAGAGGGGGTAGGGGCCATGGTCAGCAAGAAGCGTTGGAAGACCAGCGTGGGTATCTGGGCGTTCGGAACCGCTCCGACCCGGTTCGTTCCGGGTGGCTACAAGCCAGAAGTGGCTGGCCTCGACGTTACGGAACGGCTGAAGCGGGCGGTGGAGGGCGTCGGCCCGCTGATCGACGGGTACGAGTTCCACTACGAAACGGAAATTACTGACGATAACGCGCCCAAGATACAGGAAATTCTTGGGAAAGATCATTGCATTGCCATGATTTGTTACGGCCTCGTGCCAAACCCCCGGTACCAGTATGGCGCGCTGAGCAATCCCGATCCGGCCTTGCGTCGGGAAGCGGTCGAGCACATGAAGCGAGGCATCGATCTTGCAGCATCGGTGGGGGCGGGCTATATCTATTGGCCCGGCAACGAGGGATACAATTACCCATTTCAGCGCGACTACGCCAAGACGTGGGGGTATTTTCTCGAGGGCCTTCAGGAAGTCGTTGAACATGCCAATGCCCGTGGCGTGACCTTCCTCCTGGAGCACAAGAATAGCGAGCCGGCGATGCGCATCCTAATGAGGAATATCGGAATGGCCCTTTTCATCATCAAGAAGCTCGCGGAAATGGGTACCGACGTTTCCCGTGTCAAGATCAACATGGACTGGCAGCATCTCATCATGAATGGTGAACCCCTCGGGGAATATGCGGCTCTTCTCCTTTCGGAGGGGCTGCTTGGACATCAGCACGCAAATTCGGGCTGGGGAACCTTTGACGACGACAACATGGTCGGTGCTCAATTCATCGAGCAGCAGATCGACCTCTTGCGTGAGCTACTGAAGGGCGGTTACGACGGCTACATTGGTTTCGACCTCTACCCCTATACAGAGGACCCTATCGAGGCAGTGAAAAGGTCTGTGATCCAGATGGAATTCATGCTGGCAATCGCTGAGCGCATGAACGACGAGGAACTGGCGGCCGCAAAGGCTGCAGCGGATGCCGTCGGGGCTTACAGGGTGTTCTGGAAGGCGCTTGGGCTTGATGACGAGTTTGAGCGGCAAGTCTACGAGAAGTACGCCAAGCGGTAGGTGGCAGCATGCCGTCAGCTGAACCGGTATTCTTGGGCGTAGACGTTGGCACGAGTGGGGTGCGAGTCCTGGCTGTAGATGCCAGCGGGCAGATCTTGGCTCGCGCCATGAAAGAGTACCCGCTCCACATGCCCCGGCCCGGTTGGACGGAGCAGGATCCCCGGGACTGGTGGGAGGCTGCTGTAGCCTGCTTTCGGAGCATTACAGCCCAGGTACCGAAGGATCGTGTGTACGGCATTGGACTTACAGGACAAATGCACGGGGCGGTCTTTTTGGATCAAGACGGCGAGGTGATCCGGCCAGCCCTCCTGTGGAACGACCAGCGTACGGTGGCGGAATGCAGGGAGATAGAAGAGCGCGTGGGTACGAGCCAGCTTCGTCAGATCGCTGGCAATCCAGCCCTGACGGGATTTACCGCCCCCAAGGTGCTCTGGCTTCGCCGGCACGAACCACATAACTTCAACCGGCTAGTCCACCTGCTTCTTCCTAAAGATTACGTGCGTTTCCGTCTCACCGGCGAATTGGCGACCGATGTGTCCGACGCTTCGGGAACGCTTTTCCTCGATGTTGCTAGCCGGAAGTGGTCCGACGCCATCATGGAAGCCCTTGATCTGGATCCCAGTATTCTACCTCGCCTGTATGAAGGTTCCGAAGTGGCCGGGCAGGTGTCTCCCAAAGCGGCAGCGGAAACCGGGTTGCCAGCGGGGATTCCCGTCGTCGCCGGAGGCGGAGATCAGGCAGTTGGTGCGATTGGGATGGGGGTGGTGCGGCCAGACCTCGTCTTCGTAAGCGTGGGGACTTCGGGAGTGGTGTTTGCCGCCACGCCGTGGCCTGCTCACTCGAAAGTGCGCGGCGCATCTCCCCCGGAGGGACTGGACCCCAGCACTCTCTCTACGGTCCACAGCTTCTGCCATGCTGTGCCCGAAATGTGGCATCTGATGGGGGTGATGCTTAGCGCCGGTGGATCCCTACGATGGTTGCGTGACTCCCTGTATTCGCGTGAGGCGGAGGAAGCCAGGGCCGTCGGTGAGGAACCCTACGACCGGATTACTGCAGAGGCGGCCACTGTC
>QGUQ01000369.1 GCA_003242195.1 Bacillota bacterium
GTCATGAGCCGGGCCGACTTCGAGGCCGCCCGGGACCTGGTGCGCGGGTTCCTCCAGGACGTGAGCGAAGGAGGCTTGCGGCGGTGAGCGAGGGCCGGAGCACGTTGCTGGAGCGCCTGAAGCGCCTCACCGAGGCCTATGGACCGTCGGGCCGGGAAGAGGCCGTGCGCGCTCTGATCGAGGAAGAGGTACGCCCGCTGGCGGACGAGGTACGCGTGGACCCGCTGGGCAATCTCATCGCTCGCCGGGCACCCCGTGGGGGCGCGGGCGGTCCATCGCGGCGCGTGCTTGTAGCCGCCCATATGGACGAGATCGGCCTCATCACCACGCACATCGACGACGACGGGTTCGTCCGTTGCGAAGCGGTGGGAGGCCAGGACCCCAAGGTGCTGGTGGGGCAGCGGGTCCGCTTCGAGAACGGCGTCGTCGGCGTCATCGGCACCGAGAAGCTGGAGGACGCCAAGGACCTCAAGCTGGCCAAGCTGTTCATCGACATCGGCGCCCGCTCGGGCGCCGAGGCGCGGGAACGGGTGCGGATCGGTGACATGGCCGTGTTTCACCGGCCGCTGGAGCAGGCGGGTGACCGGCTGATCGCCAAGGCCATGGACGATCGCTCCGGCTGCGCCGTCCTCATCGAGGCCATGTCCCGGCTGGAGTCCTCGCCCCACGAGATCTTCTTCGTGTTCACGGTCCAGGAAGAAGTGGGCCTGCGGGGTGCGCGCACGGCCGCCTACGGCGTCGAGCCCGACGTGGCGGTGGCCGTGGACATCACCCTGGCGGGCGACACGCCGGAGCCGCCACACCGCATGAGTGTGAAGTTGGGCCAGGGCCCGGCCATCAAGATCAAAGACCTGAGCGTCATCAGCCACCGGCTGGTGCGGGACTGGATGACCCGCACGGCCGAGGCCCACGGGATCCCGCACCAGTACGAGGTCCTGCCCATCGGAGGCACCGACGCCGGGGCGATGCAATTGGCCCGGAGCGGCGTGCCGTCGGGCGTGCTTTCCATCCCGTGCCGGTACGCCCACACGCCGGCGGAGATGGTGGACGCCGGGGACCTCGAGAACGCCGTCCGGTTGCTGGTGGCGATGCTGGAAGGGCCCATTGGTTGAATGATAATGAATTTCACTGTAATCCAAAGATTTCGCGAAATTCTGCGAGATAGCGGGAGGATTCCCGGCCCGCGTGCTGTACCAGTAAGGATAGTCGCGCGGGGGTGAGGGGTGACGGCCGGGGTATCCGGTTCCGTCCCGGTCCCCGCGGGTGACCCGGGCCGCACGAGGCCGGGGCCGGAATCAGGCGCGGAAAGGAGCACCGGTAATGATCTACGTCATCTGCGAGCCCTGCGTCGGGACCAAGGACCAGTCCTGCGTCGAGGTCTGCCCCGTGGACTGCATCTACGAGGGCGAGGACCAGTTCTTCATCCATCCCGAAGAGTGCATCGGCTGCAGCGCCTGCTCGGCGGTCTGCCCGGTCGAGGCCATCTACGACGAGGACGAGGTTCCCGAGCAGTGGCAGCACTACAAGGAAAAGGCCCGCAAGTTCTTCGAAGAGCGCGGGCAGCTCTGAGCTTGCCCCGTCCCGGCCGGGCGTCGGCCTCGGCAAGGGCCGGGTCACGGAAGGGCAAGGCCTGAACGGACCAAGGAAGCAGGGCAAGGAAACAAGGTGCGCCCCGCACTGCGGGGCGCGTTGCTTTCCGGCTCGGGAGGTGTAGGGACCCGCGCACCGGCCCCTGCCGGACCGCCGGTGCCGGAGCCCGAAGCCCGGCCGGGAAAGGGATGGGGCGGTACCCGGGGGTACCGCCCCATCGGCCTTTCTGCGGACCGGGCCGGCACCTGGGGTGCAGGCTCCCGCCGTGCGGGTCCCGGCAGCTGCCTTGCAGGCGCCGGCCTCCCGCTGGCTTTGCGATCACGCCGCCTTCATGATCTGCCGCAGCACCTTCTGCAGGATGCCGCCGTGCCGGTAGTACTCCACCTCGATGGGCGTGTCCAGGCGGCAGAGGACCTCGAAGCGGACCTCGCTGCCGTCTTCCCGCCGGGCGGTGACCTGCAGGCGCTTGCGCGGCTTCAGGTCCTCGCTGATGCCGGTGATGAAGTACTCCTCCCGGCCCGTCAGGCCCAGGCTGGCGGCGTTCTGCCCATCCACGAACTGCAGCGGCAGCACGCCCATGCCGATCAGGTTGCTGCGGTGGATGCGCTCGAAGCTCTCGGCGATCACCGCCTTGACGCCCAGGAGGTAGGTGCCCTTGGCCGCCCAGTCGCGGGAGCTGCCGGTGCCGTACTCCTTGCCGCCGATGACGATCAGCGGCGTGCCCTCCTGCTGGTAGCGCATGGCGGCGTCGTAGATGGTCATCTTCTCGCCGCTGGGCAGGTGGATGGTCCAGCCGCCCTCCGTCCCGGGCACCAGCTGGTTGCGGAGCCGGATGTTGCCGAAGGTGCCCCGCATCATCACCTCGTGGTTGCCGCGGCGGGAGCCGTAGGTGTTGAACTCCTCCACCTTGACGCCGCGCTCCAGCAGGTACTGGCCCGCCGGGCTGTTCTTCGGGATGGCGCCGGCCGGGGAGATGTGGTCGGTGGTGATGGAGTCGCCCAGCAGCGCCAGCACCCGCGCGCCCACGATGTCCTGGGGCTGGCCCGGTTCGTCCGCCATGTCCTTGAAGAAGGGCGGCTCCTGGATGTAGGTGGACGC
>QGUQ01000036.1 GCA_003242195.1 Bacillota bacterium
TACGTGACCCGCGGGCGGGGCGTCTCGATCCACCGGGCGGACTGCGCCATGCTGAAGGCCAGCCCCGAGGTGGAGGAGCGGTTGATCGAGGTCACTTGGGACGAAGTGGGCGGGAAGTCGTTCCCCGTCGCGGTTGAGCTGGTCTGCTACGACCGTGTGGGCCTGCTATCGGACATCGCCGCCGTGGTGGCCGACACCCGGCGCAACATCCTCTCCTCCCGGACCCGTACCCGCCGGGATGGGACCGCCGTCATCGATCTGGTGGTGGAAGTGCAGAGCCTGGAGCAGTTCGACCACCTGCGGCGGCAGTTGGAACGGATCCGGGACGTAATCAAAGTCGAGCGCGTTGGCGGCCGTTGATGGGGGCCGCCCGGCCGAGGGCCCCGCCGGCCCTGGGAAGCGTTGGAGATCCGGTGAGAAGTGGGGGTGGACGATGCGGGCGGTGATTCAGCGCGTGGCCCGCGCCACGGTGCGCACCGCCGGACAGGCCCCTCGCACGATCGGACGAGGGGTCGTTGTTTTGCTGGGGGTGGGGCGGGACGACGGTCCCGCCGACGCCGAGTGGATGGCGGGCAAGATCGCCCACCTGCGCCTCTTCCCCGGCGAGGAGGAGGACCGCCAGTTCGAGCGCTCCTTGCTGGACGTGGGGGGCCAGGTGCTGCTGGTGTCCCAGTTTACCGTGTACGGCGACTGCCGCCGCGGCCGACGGCCCTCCTTTACCGAGGCGGCACCCCCCGCCACCGCCGAGGAGCTTTACGAGGCGGTGGCCTCCCGGCTGCGGGAACACGGGCTGACGGTCCGAACGGGCTGGTTCGGCGCCGACATGCAGGTCGAACTGGTCAACGACGGGCCCGTGACCCTCTGGTTGGACAGCCGGGCGTGATCTTGCGCAACGACGAAGCCACGAAGCGGAGATCGGCGGGAGGGAGCACTTTGGAACGCATCCAGCGCCCACGGGGCACCTACGACGTGACCCCAGCGGATGCCCCGCGGTGGCAAGCCCTCGAGGCGCGGATCCGGGATGTGGCGCGGCGTTTCGGGTTCGGCGAGCTGCGCACGCCCGTGATCGAGGCGCGCGAGTTGTTCCAGCGCACCGTTGGCGAGAGCACCGACATCGTGCAGAAGGAGATGTACGTCCTGCGCAGTCACGGCGGCAGCGGGCGCGAGCTCGTCCTGCGCCCGGAGGGAACGGCGGCGGCGGTGCGCGCGTATCTGGAGAACGGCCTTCACAACGGGCCCCAACCCGCCAAGCTCTTCTACATCCAGCCCATGTTCCGCCACGAGCGGCCCCAGGCGGGGCGCTACCGCCAGCATGTCCAGTTCGGCGTCGAGGTGTTCGGTAGCGCCGAGCCCACCGCCGACGCCGAGGTGATGGCGCTGGCGCTGACGCTCTTCCAGGAGCTGGGCCTGGAGGGGCTGGAGATCCATCTGAACAGCATCGGCTGCCCGCGTTGCCGGCCACGGTACCGGGAAGCGTTGTTGGAGTACTACCGGCCCCGGGCGGGCGCCTTGTGCGCCGACTGCCGGGCGAGGCTGGAGACCAACCCCCTCAGGCTCCTGGACTGCAAGGACCCCAACGATCAGATCCACAAGGAGGGCGCGCCGCGGACAGTCGACTACCTCTGCGACGAGTGCCGGGAGCACTTCGCGGCCCTGCGGGCCGCCCTGGACCGGCTCGGCTATTCGTACCGGCTCGACCCCGGGCTGGTGCGGGGCCTGGACTATTACACGCGGACGGTCTTCGAGATCAAGTACGGCGGTCTGGGCGCCCAGGACACCGTCTGCGGCGGCGGCCGATACGACGGGCTCATCGAGCTGCTGGGCGGCCCGCCCACCCCCGGCGTCGGGTTCGGCATGGGCCTGGAACGCCTGTTGCTCACCTTGGAAGCCTCCGGCCGCGGGCTGGGCGAGCCGGCGCCCCTCGACGCCTTCATCGCCGTGACGGGAGGGGTCGACCGCCTGCGCGCGCTGGAGATCGCCCAGGAGCTGCGGAGACGGGGGCTGTCCGCCGACATCGACCACCTGGCGCGCAGTCTCAAGGCACAGCTCCGCGCGGCGTCCCGCTACCCGGCCCGCTTCGCCGTCATCATCGGTGACGAGGAGGCGGCCCGAGGCGAAGCGACGTTACGGGACCTGGTAGCGGGTGCGGAGGAGCGGGTGCCGCTGGCCGCGCTGCCGGACGAGCTGGCGCGCAGGCTGGGCAAGCAGGGAGGTGGCCGGGTTTGACGGAGGAACGAGCCATGGGTGAGAAGCCGGGCGTCACCCCATTGCCGATGGCGGCCTGGCGGCGGGAGATGCGCAGGGACATGGGCTGCGGCGAGGTGCGGCCCGTCCATGAGGGCCGGGTGCTGACGCTGGCCGGATGGGTGCACCGGATCCGCGACCTGGGGGGCATGAAGTTCATCGACCTGCGCGACCGGAGCGGCCGCTTGCAGGTGGTGTGCAACCGGGAGGAAGTACCCGCGGACGTCTACGAGCTGGCTGGCGCGCTGAAGTCGGAATACGTGGTGGCCGTGCGGGGCCGGGTGCGCCGCCGGGCGCCCGAGGCGGTCAACCCGCGGCTGCCCACGGGCGAGGTGGAGCTGGTTCCCGAGCGCCTCTGGGTCCTGTCCACCAGCAAGACGCCGCCCTTCGAGCTGGACTCCGCCGGCGAGGTGGACGAGTCCATCCGCCTGCGCTATCGCTACCTGGACCTGCGTCGCCCCGAGATGCTGCGCAACCTGACGTTGCGGCACCGGGCGTACCAGATCGTCCGCGCCTACTTCGACCGGCTCGGCTTCCTCGAGGTGGAGACGCCGATGCTGACGCGCAGCACACCCGAGGGAGCCCGCGACTTCCTGGTGCCGAGCCGGCTGCACCCGGCCAGCTTCTACGCGCTTCCCCAGTCGCCACAGCTGTTCAAGCAGCTGCTCATGGTCGGCGGGTTGGAGCGGTACTTCCAGATCGTGCGCTGCTTCCGCGACGAGGACCTGCGGGCGGACCGGCAGCCGGAGTTCACCCAGATCGACGTGGAGATGTCCTTCGTGGACGCCGACGACGTGATGGAAGTCGCGGAGGGCATGCTCAAGGAGTTGATGGCCGGGACCATCGGCGTGGAACTGGCGACGCCGTTGCCCCGCCTCACCTACGCGGAGGCCATGGCGCGGTACGGCTCGGACAAGCCCGACCTGCGCTACGAACCGGCCATCGAAGACGTCAGCGACGTGTTCGCCGGCACGGCGTTCCGCGTCTTCCGGTCCGCCCTGGACGCAGGTGGGGCGGTGCGCGCCCTGCGGGTGCCGGGGGGCCATGTCCTGTCCCGCAAGGAACTGGACGGCCTCAACGAGGCCGCTCGCGCGGCCGGTGCCGGTGGCATCGCCTGGATGGCCGTCGAGACGGAGGAACCGGCCGGCTGGCGGGGGCCCGTCGTCAAGTTCTTCCAGCCAAAGGAACTGGAGACCCTGGCGCAGCGGCTGGGCACGCGGCCCGGCGACCTGGTCCTGCTGGCCGCGGGCGACCCCGACACGGTCTCGGTGGCCTTGGGCCGCCTGCGTCTCGCCCTGGCGGGCCGCCTGGGCTGGCCCCGCGTGCGGGAGTGGGCCGCCGTGTGGGTGGTGGACTTCCCGCTGCTGGAGTGGGACGAGGACGAGCAGCGCTTCGTGGCGCGCCATCACCCCTTCACGGCGCCGCGGGACGAGGACCTCGACTTCTTGGAGAGCAACCCCGCGGCGGTGCGGGCCAAGGCCTACGACCTGGTGCTGAACGGGCACGAGATCGGCGGCGGCAGCATCCGCATCCACCGGCGCGACGTCCAGGAGCGGGTGTTCCGCGCCATCTCCCTGCCTCCGGAACAGGCGCGGGAGCGCTTCGGCTTCCTGCTGGAGGCCTTTGAATACGGGCCGCCTCCCCACGGGGGCATCGCCTTCGGCTTCGATCGGATCATCATGCTGCTGGCCGGTGCCGAGAGCATCCGGGACGTCATCGCTTTCCCCAAGACCGCCCGCGCCACCGACCCGCTGACGGGCGCGCCGGCACCCGTGGACCAGGCGCAACTGGAGGAATTGCATCTCGAGGTGAAGCCGAGGTAATTCCCCGCGATTGAAGGCGCGCAGCGGCGCGTGCTACGATGGAAGCGAAAACAGGACGCACCCTGCGGTGCGCGTGGACTGCGGAAAGTCTTGATCCAACACCGATACAAAGGGAGCCCGGCTCTCCGCGGCCTGCGTCCAGGCCCCCTCCGAGGGGAAGGGCAAGACGGTCGTGGGAGGGCACCCACCTGTTGGGGACCGGGTTCAAAGACTCTCGCACCACGGCACACGCGGGGTGTGTTCTTTCTTTTCTCGGGCCTTTGGGATGGCTGTCCCGGCTTCGCTGGCGGGGAGCTGCGGGGACGGCGCGATTGCGGCAGCGGGGATGCTATGCTTTAATATGTAAAGCGCATTGCCCCCGAAAAGGAGGAGACCGATGGCGACGGGTGTCATCGAGTTGACGGCGGAGCACTTCGAAACGGAGGTCCTCCAGGCGGACCGTCCCGTCCTGGTCGACTTCTGGGCCCCGTGGTGCGGCCCGTGCCGCATGATCGCCCCGGTGGTCGAGGAGATCGCCCGCGACCATGCGGACAAGCTCAAGGTCGCCAAGCTCAACGTGGACGACCACGGGGCCGTCGCCGCCAGGTACGGGGTGATGAGCATCCCCACCCTGATCCTGTTCCGGGACGGCCAGCCTGTCACGCGTATCGTCGGTTTCCGGCCCAAGGAGGAACTCGAACAGGAGATCCTGCGGGCCCTCGGTTGAGGGACACCGGTCGGCAAGGCCCGGCATCGGCCGGGCCTTGCCGTCTCTCTATGGATGGGCGATGCTGGCCTCGGGGAGCGCTCCACCGGAGGCGGGCCGGCGGGAGGGGATGGCGACGGGCGGCGACGCGGGCGACATGGGGGTGGCCCGGGGCGGCTGCTCCGCGGGAGAACCGGAGAGGGCGGATGCGGCGGCAGGCGGCACGGTGCTTTCCGGTGCCCCCGAGGCGGGCCGTTCGCCGGACGCGGCCGGGCGGGAGCCCGGTTGCCCCGCGTGCGGATCGCCGCTTGCCCGCCGCCCATGGGGTTGGATATGCCCCCGGTGCGGGTTCCACCCCACCTGAGGGCAGGATTGTTGACCGCCCGGGAGGCGGTGCGGGACGACAGCCGGTGGAGACAGCGATCCATACAGGGTGGAGAAGGCCGGGGAGGAGCAAGCTGGCATGGCGCGATGGATCGACTTCCGCAGCGACACCGTCACCCAACCCACGCCCTCCATGCGCAAGGCCATGGCGGAAGCCGAGGTCGGGGACGACGTCTACGGCGAGGACCCCACCGTGCGCCGCCTGGAGGAGGTGGCCGCCGCCCGCCTGGGGAAGGAAGCGGGGCTGTTCTGTCCCAGCGGGACCATGGCCAACCAGGTGGCGGTCCTGGCCCACACCCGGCGGGGCGACGAGGTCCTGCTGGAACAGGAATCCCACATCTACTACTACGAGGTGGGCGGTGTGGCCCTGCTGGCCGGTTGCCAGGTGCGGCCGCTGCCATCCGACAGGGGCGTGCTGGATCCGGCCGTGGTGGAGGCGGCCATCCGGCCGGCCAACATCCACTTTCCCCGGCCCAGCCTGCTGTGCTTGGAGAACACCCACAATCGCTGGGGCGGCACGGTCATGACCGTCGAGCAGACGGCCGCCCTGGCCGACGTGGCCCACCGGCACGGCTTGCGCGTGCATCTGGACGGGGCGCGCCTCTTCAACGCGGCCGTTGCCCTGGGCGTGCCCGCGGACCGACTGGCGGCGCCCGCCGACTCCGTGATGTTCAGCCTGTCCAAGGGCCTGGGATGTCCCGTCGGGTCCGTCCTGGTGGGCGACCGGGATTTCATCGAGGAGGCCCGACGCTACCGCAAGGCCCTGGGGGGCGGCATGCGGCAGGCGGGCATCATCGCCGCGGCGGGACTGGTGGCCCTGGAGGAGATGATCGACCGCCTGGCGGAGGACCATGCCCTGGCCCGCCGCCTGGCCGAAGGCCTCGCGGAACTACCCGGCGTGGTCGTCGACCTGGAGTCCGTCCAGACCAACATCGTCATGGCAGACGTCCGCGGTACGGGGTGGGCCGCACAGGAGCTGGCGGCGGCCCTGGCCGCAGAGGGAGTCCGCGTCAACGCCGTGGACCCGTACCGGCTGCGCTGGGTGACCCACAAGGACGTGGGACCGCGGGACGTGGACGAGGCGTTGCGCATCTTCCGGCGCATCCTCTCGTGAAGGGAAGTTGCCGGCGCTCCACCCCGGGGCCCGCGGAGGAGGCGGTCCACGGCCGTGAACCTCTTCGACCAGCATGCGGAGGAACGGCTGCAACGAGAGGCACCCCTGGCCGAGCGCATGCGGCCGCGGACGTTGGATGAGTTTGTGGGTCAGGAGCACCTGGTGGCGCCGGGCCGCCTGTTGCGCCGAGCCATCGAGGCCGACCGCCTGGGCTCGCTCATCCTCTGGGGACCGCCGGGCACGGGCAAGACGACCCTGGCCCGCATCATCGCCCGCACCACCCGCGCCCATTTCGAGCCCCTCAACGCCGTGACCGCCGGCGTCCAGGACCTGCGGCGGATCGTCACCGAGGCGCGGGAGCGCCTGGCCATGGAAGGGCGGCGGACCGTCCTGTTCGTCGACGAGGTCCACCGCTGGAATCGCGCCCAGCAGGATGCCCTCCTGCCCCACCTGGAGAGCGGCCTGATTATCCTGATCGGTGCCACCACGGAGAACCCGTACTTCTCCTGCGTCCCGCCGCTGGTTTCGCGAGCCAGGATTTTCCGCCTGGAACCCCTGTCGGACGATCAGATCCGCCAGTTGCTGGAACGGGCCCTGGCCGATCCGGATCGCGGCCTCGGCCGGTACCGGGTGGAGGTCGAGCCTGCCGCCCTCGACCACCTCGTGCGCGTCGCCGACGGGGATGCCCGCACCGCCCTCAACGCCCTCGAGCTGGCGGTCCTGTCCACCCCGCCGGGGGAGGACGGGGTGCGCCGCATCACCCTGGCGGTGGCCGAGGAGTCCATCCAGCGGCGGGCGCTCGCCTACGACCCCACCGGCGACGAGCACTACGACCACATGTCCGCGCTGATCAAGAGCATCCGCGGATCCGATCCCGACGCCGCCGTCTACTGGCTGGCGCGGATGCTCTACGCCGGCGAGGACCCGCGCACCATCGCCCGGCGGCTCCTGGTCCACGCCGCCGAGGACATCGGCCTGGCCGATCCGCGGGCCCTGCAGGTGGCGGCGGCCGCCGCCACGGCGGCGGAGCAGGTGGGGATGCCGGAGGCGCGCATCCCCCTGGCCGAGGCCGTCCTGTACCTGGCCACGGCTCCCAAGAGCAATTCGGTCATCAAGGCCATCGACGCCGCCTGGAAGGCGGTGGAGACCCGCCGCATCAGTGGCGTGCCCAAGCACCTGCGGGATGCCCACTACCGCGGGGCGAAACAGCTCGGCCACGGCCAGGGTTACAAGTACCCCCACGACTACCCCGGCCATTTCGTCCGCCAGCAGTACCTGCCCGATGAACTGGTAGGCACCCGCTTCTACGAGCCCAGCGACCAGGGCTACGAGGGCCGCCTGGCCGAACGCGTGCGACGCCTGCGAGGCGACGCGCCGCCGCGAGCCGGTGAGGACGAGCCCTCCCGGTGAGGGGCGTCGACACGGGGCCCGCCAGGGGATCTCGGGGTGGTGGCGAATCCCGCCGTGGGGATGGCCTCACCATGGGCATGAGAATCGGAGGCCGCAGAGGAGCAGGATGAGATGGAGGCCGGTTACCTGGAGGTCATCGCCGGCGGGATGTTCTCCGGCAAGACGGAGGAACTGATCCGCCGGGTCAAGCGGGCGGCCATCGCCCGCAAGCGGGTCCTTCTGTTCAAACCCGACATCGACCGCCGCTACCGGCGGGATGCGGTTGCGTCCCACGACGGCAGGGACCTGCGGGCCGTCTGCGTGCCCGCTGACCGACCGGAGGAGATCGCCGCGCGGGCGCGGCGCGAGCGCCCCGACGTGGTGGGCATCGACGAGGCGCAGTTCTTCTCGGGCGGCATCGTGCCGGCGGTCCAGGAGCTGGTGGACCTGGGCATCCGGGTCATCGTCTCGGGACTGGACATGGACTTTGCCGGGCGCCCCTTCGGTGCCATGCCGGTGTTGATGGCGCTGGCCGACGAGGTGGTGAAGTTGAAGGCCATCTGCGTCGTGTGCGGCGAGCCGGCCACCTTCACCCAGCGCCTGATCGACGGGCGGCCCGCGGCCGCCGACGACCCCGTCATCCTCATCGGTGGCAGGGAGTCCTACGAACCCCGGTGCCGACGGCACCACGAAGTGCGGCCGCCGTCGTCGCCGGGGACCAGGGGGGACGACGTGTGAGCCAGCCGCTGACCAGGGGCCAGCTGGCCAAGATGATCGACCACACGTTGCTGCGGCCCGAGGCGACGCCGGCCGACATCGAGCGCCTGTGCCGGGAAGCGGTGGAGCACGGCTTCGCCGCCGTCTGCGTCAACCCGGTCTACGTTCCTCTGGCCGCCCGGCTGCTGGCGGGAGAGGGGCCGGTGGTCTGCACCGTCATCGACTTCCCGCTGGGGGCCGGCTCGGCCGCCGATAAGGCGCGCCAAGCGGAAGCGGCCCTGACCGCCGGGGCGCGGGAGCT
This sequence comes from Bacillota bacterium, assembly GCA_003242195.1. GTDB lineage: Bacteria > Bacillota > Sulfobacillia > Thermaerobacterales > Thermaerobacteraceae > ZC4RG37. The sequence goes on from QGUQ01000036.1 coordinate 8,658, forward strand.
GGACGTGGTGCAGCCCATCGGCTTGCTGAAGGCGGGTGCAGACCGGGAGGTCGTCGCCCACCTGCGGGGCGTCGTGGAGGCCGCCGAGCAGGCGGGTGCCCTGGTCAAGGTCATCCTGGAAACGGCGCTGCTGACGCCGGCCGAGATCGAGCGTTCCTGCCGCCTGGCGCTGGAGGCGGGCGCCCGGTTCGTCAAGACGTCGACGGGCTTCGGGCCCGGCGGGGCGACGGAGGAGGCGGTCCGCCTGATGCGGGAGGCGGTAGGGCCCGCAATCGGGGTCAAGGCCGCGGGCGGCATCCGCGACTACGCAACGGCCTGCCGCATGGTGGCCGCGGGGGCCAATCGTATCGGTGCCAGCGCCAGCGTGGCCATCATCTCCGGCGCGCCGTAAGCCGGCGCCGGGAGGAGGGAAGGGCGTGCGGGCCTACGACCTGATCCTGAAGAAGCGGGAGGGCGGCGAGTGGACCCGGGAGGAGATCGAGTGGTGGGTGAGGGGCGTCGCCGACCGGTCGATCCCGGACGAGCAGGTGGCGGCCTGGGCCATGGCCGTCTTCTTCCGCGGCATGAGCGAGCGGGAGACGGCCGACCTGACGCGGGCCATGGCCTTTAGCGGCGCCACCGTGGACCTGAGCGGCGTGCCGGGGATCAAGGTCGACAAGCACAGCACCGGCGGCGTCGGCGATACCACCACCCTGGTCCTGGCGCCGCTGGTGGCGGCGGCGGGTGTGCCCGTGGCCAAGCTGTCGGGGCGGGGGCTGGGACACACCGGCGGCACCCTGGACAAGCTGGAGTCCTTCCCGGGGTTCCGGGTGGAGCTGACCCGGGAGGAGTTCGTCCGCCAGGTCCGGGAGATCGGCATCGCCATCGCCGGCCAGAGCGCCGACCTGGTGCCGGCCGACAAGCGCCTCTACGCCATCCGCGACGTCACGGCGACGGTGGACAGTATCCCCCTGATCGCCGCCAGCGTCATGTCCAAGAAGATCGCCGGCGGCGCCGACGCCATCGTCCTCGACGTCAAGGTGGGCAACGGCGCCCTGATGAAGAGGCCGGACGACGCCCTGAGGCTGGCCCGGCTGATGGTCGACATCGGCCGGCAGCTGGACCGGCGCGTGGTGGCGCTGGTGACGGACATGAACCAGCCGCTGGGCCGCGCCGTCGGCAACGCCCTGGAGGTGCGGGAGGCGCTGGCCACGCTGCGCGGCGAGGGGCCGCCGGCCCTGACGGAACTCTGCCTGACTCTGGGCGGCTACATGCTGTGGCTGGCCGGGCGGGCCGCTGGTCCCGAGGAAGGGCGGTCGGTGCTGTCCGATCATCTGCAGAGCGGCCGGGCGCTGGAGGTGCTGCGCCGGCTGGTCGCCGCCCAGGGGGGTGACGCCCGGGCGGTGGACGATCCCGCTCGCCTGCCGGCGGCCGGGTACCGCGCCCTGGTGACCTCACCGCGCTCCGGCTACCTGGCGGCGGTGGACACCCAGGCGGTGGGAACCGCCGCCATGCTCCTGGGGGCGGGCCGTGCCCGTAAGGAGGATGTCATCGACCTGGCGGCCGGTCTGGTCGTGCTCAAGCGCCTGGGAGAACCCGTGGCGGCGGGCGAGCCCCTGGCCGAGCTCCACTACAACGACCCCACGCGCCTGGAGGCGGCGCGGGCGGTGCTGGAGCGCGCCTTTGTCGTCGGCGACGAGCCCGTGGCGCCACCCCCGCTGGTGCATGCCGTCGTCGGTGCTGAGGAGGGATGAGGCCATGACCGCGGGCCACGGCAAGGACCCCGAGGGGCGCGACTTCTCGGGCTGGGACGGCTTGCTCCGCCTGGCCCGGGCGGCCCGCCTCGCCGCCGTCGCCCCCTTCTCCGCCTATCGGGTAGGGGCGGCCCTGGAGGCGGAGGACGGTACCGTCTATACGGGGTGCAACATCGAGAACGCCAGCCTCGGGCTCACCATGTGTGCTGAACGCGTGGCCTTGTTCAAGGCCCTTTCGGAGGGCGCCCGCGGTTTC
>QGUQ01000370.1 GCA_003242195.1 Bacillota bacterium
GGGGGGGGGCCCCCCCCCCGCCCCCGTCCGGGCCCCGCGCGGGGGCCCGGGGCCGGGGCCGGGCACGGCGGGCCCCGGTACCACGGGAGGAAGGAGGTCCCTTCTCGTGGCGACACCCGCCGGCAAGCGCGGCTGGCGATCCCAGTCGGGTTCCGTGGCCGTGTGGTTCGTGCTGGTGTTACCGGTCGTCCTGCTCGCGCTAGGATTGTCACTGGACGTTGCCCGGATCGTGGTCGCCCGTGCCCAGGCCCAGGCGGCCGCGGACCTGGCCGGCCTCGCCGCAGCCCAGGAACTGGACCTGGAGCGCCTTAGCCGGGGCGAGCCGTGGCTGCGGCCGGTAGAGGCCGAGCGGGTGGCCCGGTCTTGGATCGCCGACAACCTTCGTCTCGGCCTGGGAGAGCAACTGGCCGGAGCTGCAGAGACCCGGGTGGTCGTGGTCAACGCGACCGACGACGCCCCGGCCTCCCACCCCTGGACGGGGCGCTTGCTGCGGGAACCCACCGTGGCCGTGGAAACAATCGTGCCGTTGCAGCTACGGTTCGTCCCCGGTCGCCCGCAGGTACGGATCGCCGTCCGGGCCGACGCCAGCGTCGTGCGCGCGCCGCCGCGCTCTCCATCACCGTGAGGGTACGGGCCGGGCACTGCCGCTCGGGTCCTCCCGCGCCGCGGAAGGGAAGAATGGGCAAACCCCGACGTGAGGGAGGCGATTCCTCCATGAAGGCGCTGGTCCTGTCGGGCAGCGGCTTGGAAGGCCTCGTCGTCCGGGATGTACCGGTACCCGAGGTACGGCCTGGAACCGTTCGGGTGCGGTTGCGAGCGGCCGCCCTGAACCACCGCGACCTCTACTTCATCGAAGGGCGCATGGCCGCCGCCTCCGGAAGCATCCTCGGCTCGGACGGTGCCGGCGTCGTGGACGCGGTGGGGGAGGGTGTCGAGGGCATCCGTGTCGGAGACGAGGTCGTGATCAACCCGTCGTTGGGATGGGTCGAGAAGAGCGACGCGCCGCCCTCCGGGTTCCGGATCCTCGGCGTGCCGGATCCCGGTACCTTTGCCGAGTATGTGGTCGTGCCGGCGGGCAACGTGGTGCCCAAGCCGTCCCACCTCACTTGGGAAGAAGCGGCGGCCCTGCCGCTGTCGGCCCTGACCGCCTACCGAGCTTTGTTCACCCGGGCGTGCTTGCGGCCCGGCGAGACCGTCGTCATCCCCGGCATCGGCGGGGGCGTGGCACTGTTCGCGCTGCAAATGGCGAGGGCTACCGGAGCTCGGGTGCTGGTCACCTCCCGGGTTGCCGACAAGCGGGCACGAGCACTGGAATTGGGTGCCGATGCAGCCTTCGATACGCGCGCCGACTGGCCGGCGGCGGTCCGGGAGGCGACGGGCGGGCGCGGCGCAGACGTAGTGGTCGAGACGGTGGGGGGCGCTACCTTCGAAAGGTCACTGGCGTGCCTGCGACCCGGCGGGCGTTTGGTGACCTTCGCTGCAGGTTACGGAGTGACAGCCACCATCGATCTGCGCCGCTTCTTCGTGGGACAATTCACCCTCCTGGGTACGACGATGGGCAGTGCCCAGGAGTTTGCCGAGATGCTGGAGTTTGTAGCACGACATGGGTTACGGCCTGTCATCGACAGCGTCTATCCTCTGCCCCGGGCGCGGGAAGCCTTCGCCCGGCTGCTGGCATCCAACCAGTTTGGCAAAATCGTGCTGGCAATTTCGACATAAATTGTGCTTTATCCGCTACGAGTTGACTGCAACTGACACGAAGGAAGACGCAACAGAGATCAAGGAGCGCGGAGCCCGCAGGTGACCCGGTTCCCGTCAACTTGGCGGTAAGGGGCGGGACCGCGACCACCCCCGCGACCGAGAAAGCGCCGCCTCAAGGCGGCGCTTTCCCTTCCCTATGGCGAGACACTTACATCCCTTTCCAACGGGCGTATGCAGCCATCTTGTACCCATGCTGCACCGGCGCATGCCTCGTGGCGGGGGCATCATGAAACCTCCGCCGTGATGTGAAGTCGGCGTCCTGAACCGTCGCCGGATCACCTGCTTGCTATACCATCTTAACCCTATGCTATACTCACTTATGAATGAGTCCAATCCAACGGGAGCGTGATTCCCTATGGCAGTGCAGTGGATCAAGAAGTCCAAGTCGGGTGACAATGGGCGTGGGTCCAAGCTGTCCGTGACAATCCTACCCAACGCGGTGAGCCTGTCGGCCGGCTTGCGCAAGGAACTGATGTCCGGTGACGAGAAGGCCAAGAGCATTTACGTGCTGTTCGGGTTCCAGGGTAGCAAGCTGGCGCTGGTCAAGGCCGATCCATCCAACGCGGATGCCTGGCGTATCAACCCCAAGACCGGGCGGACCCATAACAAGAAGTTGCTCTCCATCCTGGCGGAAAAGGGCTTCCGTGAGGGCCGCTATGTGATGGAGTGGAACAAGCGAGCCGGCTGTTATCTGTCGGTCGCCCAGGAATCCGTGACGCCGCGTCGTCGTCGCTCGGAAAAGGCCACGGCGTGACGGGAGGCAATCCGCAAGGCACGGTGCGCCGGCACCCGCCGGTTTCCCGCTGGCGCGGCGCTGGCGGTTGCGGCGAGGGGCGAGGGAAGGGGGCCTCCTGCCCCTCTCCCCTTTTTTTTCTTTTTTTTTTCTCTGTGCATTCCGTGTACTTGTTGCCTCTCGTCT
>QGUQ01000371.1 GCA_003242195.1 Bacillota bacterium
CGCCGACGTGAACCAGCCGCGTTTCGTTGCGCATGCTGATGGGCCTCCTCCCCGCATGCCACCTTGAGCATGCCACCTTGATAGGTCTCGGCCTGATATCGCCCGATGTGTCCGACCTGAAGATCGTCTCGACGGCAGGTCCGCGAGCCGACCCCGTTCACCGGGGATCGCCTCTGGCCGGTCGCGCCGGCGCGGCGCCGCCCCGGCCGCTCCGGCCCTCCGGGGTACCGCCGACGAATCTCGCCTTCAGCCGCCGGACGAAGGCGGCGATGGGCTCCACTTTGCCGAAGGACACCACCACATACACGCCTGCGATCCATGGCCGCGCCGCTTCCACCACGGCTTCGGCCAGTTCCAGCCCTACTTCCAGGCCGCGGTCGCCTGCCTTCTCCAGGGCTCCCCGCACGTGGGCGGGGATCGAGATGCCGGGTACCTCGTGATGCAGGTAATGGGCATGCCGGGCGCTGTGCAGGGGCATGACGCCCATCACGATGGGCACGGGGCAGCCGCCCAGCCGGTCCAGCACGCGCTCCAGGGGCGCGGTTTCGTACAGGGGCTGGGTCATGACGAAGTCGACCCCGGCCTCCAGCTTGCGACGGAACCGGTCCAGCTCCCGGTCCAGGTTCTCCGCATTGGGGCTCAGGGCGCAGGCCACGGTGAAGGCGGTGGGCTCCCCGATGGAGTTCCCGGTGATGTCGCGCCCCCGGTTGAGCTCGCGCAGGATGCGGAGCAGCCCGATGGAGTCCACGTCGTATACCGCGGACGCCGTCGTGTTGCCGAGGCGCGGGTTGTCGCCGGTGAGCGCCAGGATGTTGCGCAGGCCCAGGGCGTGGGCCGCGAGCAGGTCGGCCTGGAGGGCCATCAGGTTGCGGTCCCGGGTTGTAAAGTGGACGATGGTCTCCAGGCCGATCGCCGCCTGGATCAGATAGGCGCCGCCGATGGCCGCCATGCGGACCCGGGCCATGGGGCTGTCGCCGACGTTGATGCAGTCGGCGCCCGCTTCGCCCAGGCGGCGCGCGTCGTCCAGGAACTTGTGGACCACCGTACCCCGCGGCGGGTCTAACTCGACACTGACTACGAATTGCCCGCCGAGCTTCTCCCGCAGGGTCGGTTCCGGTGCTCCCGTACCGCCGGGCGCGGGTGCTCCGGGTACGGGTCGTGCCGGCACGGGTGCTACGGGGCCGCCTGGCACGGAACTGGCTGCCACCAGGTTCGCCGCCCCTGCGCCGTGACGCGGGACCTCCAGCACTTCGGCCTGCGGCTGGGGGCCGGTGGCGGGGCGAATCCGGACGGTGCCGTTGACACGGGTGGACACGGGCAACCGGTCCCCGGACGGCGGTCGGGGCTCCAGCCGGTGATTCCGCGTCGCTTCGTCCCGCACCGGGGTGGGGCTGCCGACGCTCGCCAGGACCTCCCGGGCGGCCGCCACGTGCGCGGGTGTGACGCCGGCGGACCCGGCGATCACGCCGGGACCGAGGGCGGCTAGGGAGGCGACGAGTCCCGCGAAGGCCTCCTTTACTCCCACCGGACTTGCCAGCACCCAAAGGGGGCCCGTCCAACCGGCGGCTCGCAGGGACCGGGCCAGTTCCACCGACCGCTGCGGGTCCACATCCCCGCCATGGCCGAACAGGTCCGGCGGCCCGAGGTCTTTGGGCTGGAGGAGGGTGAGCGCCTCCTCCACGGTCTGGCCGGCGGGCGTGCGGCCGCTCGCGGCAAAGGAAATCACCACGGCCACGGGCAGGTGGCATGTCGATCGCACAGCCCGCACGGCCGCCAGCGCCTGCCGCGCGTCATCGGCCGCTTCCACCAGGAACAGGTCGACGCCGCCTGCCAGCAAGGCTTCCACCTGCTGGCGGTAGGCGACCAGCAGGCCTTCGCCCGCCGCGGCCCCCGGCCCTCCCGCCGCCGGCAGTGCGGCGGCCGGTGGCAGTCCACGCGCACCTTCCCCCTGCCGGTCCCTTTCGTTCCCGTCAACGGCACCCACAGGGACCAGGGGGCCCAGCACCCCGGCGACGAACACCGGCTCGCCCGCCACTTCCCGGGCCGAGCGGGCCAGCTTAGCACCCCACACGTTGAGATCCCACACCCGGTCCGCCAGGCCATGGCGGCGGAGGCGTATGGGGTTGGCGCTGAAGGTATTGGTGCGGATTACCCTCGCGCCGGCGCGAATGAAGGCGATGTGCAGGTCCTCCACCTGCCGGCGGTCGTGCAGGTTAAGGAGTTCGGGGATGCCGCCTACCGGCCGCGCGTTCAGGAGGGCGGCCGGCGAGCCGTCACCCAACAGCACCTCGCACCTTACCCGTTCGAGAAAGGCCCGCTCTCCCACCGCGTCGCCCCCTTTCACGAAAAACGAAACCCCTTCCGAAGGAGGAAGGGGTTGTCGTTACGACGGCTGCCCCGTTCCCCCTTCTCTCATCTCTCGGCAGCTCCGCCGCCAGCGGAGAGCCGCGGGAGTTGGCACCGCCACGGCCCACACGGGGCCGCCGGTTGCCGCGGCGTCATCGGGCCCGTCCCTCGACCGCTCTGGATAAGAGAAGGGTGTGGCCTTTCCGTTCCGATCGGTTGTCAAGCGGATGGGTTTCTGTCAGTATACCGTCACCCGGCGTCCCTGGCAATATGTTGCGCGGATGCCAACAAGTCGGATCGTGGCAGGAAACCTGGCAAGCAGTGAGAGGGTG
>QGUQ01000037.1 GCA_003242195.1 Bacillota bacterium
GCCCAACCCCGCGCGGGTGCTGGCCCTCGGCTTCGCGGCCGTCATCCTGCTGGGCAGCGTGCTGCTGAGCTTGCCGGTGGCCTGGGAGCCCGGGCAGCACCTGTCCTACCTGGACGCCCTGTTCACCGCCACTTCGGCCGTCTGCGTGACCGGGCTGCTGGTCACCAACACGGCCGAGACCTTTTCGATATTCGGCGAGATCGTCATCATGCTGCTGATCCAGGTCGGCGGCTTGGGCGTCATGACCATGTCTACCCTGTTCGCCGTGCTGATGGGCAAGCGCATCACCTTCCCGGAACGGCTGGTGATCCAGGAGGCGCTGGGCCAGCTGTCACCGGCGGGCGTGGTGCGGCTGGCCCTGTACATCGCCCTCATCACCCTGGCCTTCGAGTCCCTGGGGGCCGTCATCCTCACCTTCCACTGGTGGGCCCGTTATGACATGCCCCTCGCTCTGGCGGCGTACCGCGGCCTGTTCCACAGCGTTTCCGCCTTCAACAATGCGGGGTTCGACCTGTTCAGCAGCGACCGGCCCAGCCTGGAGCGCTTCGCCGGTGATCCGGTGGTGACGCTGGTCATCGCCGGGCTGATCATCGTCGGGGGCATCGGCTTTACGGTCATCACCGACGTCGCCCGTGCCATCACCCACCGGCGGCACCGCCTGTCCCTCCATACCCGCCTGGTCCTGTGGGTGACAGGCATCCTGATCCTGGTGGGCACGACCATCATCGCCCTGGCGGAATGGCGGAATCCGGAGACCATGGGCCGGCTGACGCCTGCGGCCAAGATCCTGACGGCCTTCTTCCACGCGGTGACGCCGCGCACCGCCGGTTTCAGCATGTTACCGAAAGCCGAGCTGACCGCCGTGACCCTCGTGACCACCATCGTGCTCATGTTCATCGGTGGTTCCCCGGCCAGCACCGCGGGTGGCATCAAGACCACGACCCTGGGGTTGCTCCTGGCCACCGTGTGGGCGACGGTGCGCGGTGAGGAAGAGGTGGTCGTGCTAGAGCGGCGCATCCCCTGGGCGACCGTCGCCAAAGCCCTGGCCCTGGCGGTGATGGCGGCCGGGCTGGTCCTAGCCGTTACGCTGCTCATGCTGATGGTGGACGGTCAGCCGATGCTGCCCACCCTCTTCGAGGTGGTGTCCGCCTTCGGGACCGCGGGGTTGTCGCTGGGTATCACCCCCCAGCTCTCCCTGGCAGGTAAGCTGCTGATCATCGCCACCATGTACGTGGGTCGCGTCGGCCCTCTGACGCTGGCGGTGGCGTTGGCGCGCCGCGGCCGGCGTCCAGCACTGGTCCGGTACCCCGAGGAGCGGGTGCTGGTGGGGTGAGGAGGACGGATCATGGCGGTTCGTGAGTTCGCGGTGATCGGTCTCGGGCGCTTCGGGCGCAGTGTCTGCCGGACCCTGTACGAGATGGGGTTCAGTGTCCTGGGAGTCGACGTCAACGAGGAACTGGTCCAGGCCACGGTACCCCACGCGACCCACGTCGTCACGGCCGATGCCACGGAGGAAGAGGTCCTGCGGTCGCTGGGGCTGCGGAACTTCGACGTGGTCATCGTGGCCATCGGCGACCTGGAGGCCAGCGTGCTGGTCACCCTCATGTTGAAGGAGATGGGGGTGCGCCGAGTCGTCGCGAAGGCGGTCAGCGAGCAACATGGCCGGGTCCTGGAGCGCATCGGCGCCGACCAGGTGGTGTTCCCGGAGCGGGACTCGGGCCGGCGCCTGGCCCAGAGCCTGGTATCGGGCAACTTCCTCGACTACATCGAGGTCTCCCCCGATGTCAGCGTGGTCGAGCTGCACGCCGCCGGGGGGATGGTGGGCAAGAGCCTGGAGCAACTCCGCCTCCGCAACCGGTACCGGGTGACGGTCCTGGCCATCCGCCGGGGTGAGGAGGTCGTGGTCTCGCCCGGCGCCGGAGAGGTCATCCAGAAGGACGACATCATGGTCGTGATCGGTAACAATGCCGACCTCCGCCGCATGCAGGACGAGCTCGGTCTCTGAGGGCCCCCGGGGCTCCACCCGGGGCGCCTTGGCGGGCGACGGGGAGGTGGGAGAGGCATGACGACGGGAGGAAGCCGCCGGGCGCCCGGGATGGCGTCCGGCGCGGCGGCGTGGCCCGCCGCCGTCATTCGCTCGCCGCAGAACGAGCGCATCAAGCGCCTGCGCAAGCTGCACGAGCGGCGCCACCGCAATGCCCTGGAAGCGACCCTGGTGGAAGGGCGACGGTTCGTCGAAGAGGCCTTGGCCGCAGGCCGTCGGATCCGGCAAGTGATCTTCACCGAGCGTTTCGCGGCCACCGCCGAGGGATGGCGACTGCTGGAGCGCCTGACGGCCGCGGGTACGGCCCTGGCCCAGGTGCCCGAGGCCTTGCTGGCCGACGTGGCGGTGACGGAGACGCCCCAAGGGATCCTGGCCGAGGTGGAGGTGGAGCCGCCCGAGCCTGCCGACGCCTCGTGGTGGCAGGCGGTCCGGGACGCCCCGGTGCCGGTGGTGCTGCTGCCCGACCGCGTCCAGGATCCCGGCAACCTGGGAACCCTCCTGCGGGCCGTGGAAGGCCTGGGTGCCGCCGGGGCGGTCCTGGTGCCCGGTACCGTGGACCCCTTCCACCCGCGGGCCGTGCGGGCCGCGGCCGCCGCCAGCCTGCGCGTGGCCCTGCGTTCGGCGGCGTCCGCGGCGAGGGCGGCCGAGGAAGCCCGGGCCGCCGGCCTCGAGGTGTGGGTGGCGGATGCCGACGGCGAGCTGGCCAGCTGGGAGGTGGATTGGAGCCGGCCGGCGCTGGTCCTCGTGGGCAACGAAGGCGCCGGCGTCAGCCCCGAGGCGGTGCGGGCGGCCTCGGGCCGGGTGGCGATCCCCCTGGCCGGCGCCGTGGGTTCCCTCAACGCGGCCATGGCCGGCACGATCCTGCTCTACGAAGCGGCGCGGCAGCTGGCCAGCCGCCGCGCCCGATAGGAAGACCCCGTACCCTCCGCCGCAGGAAGGTCCCGGCGCCGGCCGGGGCGGTGCCGGAGGTGGGGGCGTGCCTCCCTCCAGGCTCGCCCTGCCGGCCGGCGGCACCCGGCCTGCGCCCGGGCGCCCCCTCGGTCCCGGCATCCCGGGTGGGTCGCAATGCCCGTTTGCGTGCAGCGCCACCGGGATGTCAGCCCAGGGTGACGTACGCCTCTTCGTCATAGTAGAGCTCGCGCCCCATCGGGACGTTGCCCCGGTAGACGGGCGCGGGCTCCGCCACCAGCTCCAAGCGGAACACCGTGCTGGTGTAGAACAGCACGTCGGGCTCGGGGAGCGGCACGGGCGCCTCCGTCGCCACGCGATAACCCCGCTCCCGTACGCGGTCGATGTGATACTCCTGGAAGTCGGGCAAGGCGTCGGTGATGGCGAAGCCCATGTCGAGGATTCCTTGCTGGATGCGGCGCCACTTGGCCTTGGACGATTCCAGGTGCGACAGGCCGAAATACCCCGCCGCCCCGGGACCCCGTAGCGCCTCGGCGCACCGGCTGAGGAACAGGAGCAGCCCCGGCACCGTTTCCACCGGATCGGTGAAGAAGACGTCGAAGCGGCCGCGGGCGTATTCCGGGAGCCCGTCGCGGGCGTCGTAGCGCTCGGCCCGTACGTGGTCCCAGCCGCGTCGGCGAGCCGTGTCATTGATGAAGTTCACCAGGCGCTCGTCCACTTCCAGCACCAGGACACGCCGGGGAAGCCCGCTCAGGGCGGCGGCCAGGGATGTGAGGTCGTCGTCGCCCAGCAGCAACAGGTCGCGGCCGGCCAGGTCGCCCCGCTGTGCCATCAGCGCGACCCGTAACACCGTGACCTCCGGGGTCACGTAGCCCTGGTCGAACTCGGGCGTCGCCTCGGGGCGCTGCCGAGCCATTTCCTCGAATTCCGCCAGTACGCGGGAGAACTTGGGGGAGAGGACCAGACCGCGCCCCGCGCAGGCGGAGCAGCTGCCGTCGACCGGGACCAGGCCCAGTTCTTCGGCGTGTCTCCGCCCTGCCTCGGTCAGCGCGAACACCCGGCCGTCGTAGGTGACCAGTTCGTCGGCCAGCAACTGGCGGAGGGCATCGATCTGGTGGGCAGCCTGCTCCCTGCAGCGCCGCATCAAGGCCCAGTAGGAGAGCGGGCCGCCCAGGAGCTCCTGCATCAGCCGCACAACGGACCTTCCGGTAGTCAGGGGGACACGCACCCTGCTCATCAGGCACAGCCCCTTTCCCGTCAGGTTTCCGCAGCACAGCCGGTCAAATGGTACTCATGTCCTGCCGGCGGCGTCAACCGCCGGCGCCAACGGTCGGTGGCAGCCCCAAGCCTGCCGCCGGCGGGGTGGTCGCCGGGTGTCCCCGCGGTGGCCGGGGAGCGGGTAGTATGATGAAGGTGCGCAACAGGCCTGGGGAGGTGGCCGCCATCGGTCTCCACATCGGGATCGTGGGCCTGCCCAACGCGGGCAAGTCGACCCTCTTCAACGCCCTCACTCGCGCCGGCGTGCCGGCCGAGGCGTACCCCTTCTGTACCATCGAGCCCCACGTGGGCGTCGTGCCCGTGCCCGACCCGCGACTGGACGCCCTGGCGCCCGTCTTTCGCCCCCGGCGCGTCACCCCGGCCACGGTGACCTTCGTGGACATCGCCGGGCTGGTGCGGGGCGCCTCCCAAGGCGAGGGGCTGGGCAACCAGTTCCTCCACCACATCCGCGAGGCGGACGCCCTGGTCCACGTGGTGCGCTGCTTCTCGGACGCGGACGTGGGACACGTGGAGGGGAGCGTGGATCCGGTCCGGGACGCCGAGATCGTGGACCTGGAATTGGTCCTGGCCGACCTGGAGTCGCTGCAGCGCCAGCACGAGCGCCTGGTCAAGGCGGCCCGCGGCGGGGACCGGGACGCGGCCCTGCGGGCGCGGGTGGCCGAGCGGCTCCTGGAAGCCCTGGAAGCGGGCCGGCCCGCCCGTTCCGTGCCGCTGAACACAGACGAGGAACGGGAGGCGCGGCACCTGCACCTGCTGACACGCAAGCCCGTCCTCTACCTGGCCAACGTGGACGAGGACGGGGCGGCCGACCCGGAGGCGTCGCCGGGTGTGCGGGCCCTGCGGGAATACGCCCGGTCCCAGGCAGGCGGTGAGGGTGGGCCCCCCGTGCTCGCCCTCTCCGCCCGGCTGGAGGCCGAGCTGGCGGAGCTGGAGCCCGGGGAGCGGGTCGAATTCCTCCAGGCCCTGGGGCTCTCGGAACCCGGTGTGCACCGGTTGCTCCGGGCCGCCCTGGACCTGCTCGGGCTCATCACCTTCTTCACCGGCAACGACAACGAGCTCCGCGCCTGGACGGTGCCGGCCGGCACGCCGGCTGCCCGGGCCGCGGGCGTGGTCCACTCCGACATGGAACGCGGGTTCGTCCGGGCCGAGGTCATCCCGTGGCAGGATCTGGCCCGCGCGGGTTCCTACGCCGCCGCCCGGGAAAAGGGCTGGGTGCGGGTCGAGGGCAGGGAGTACCCGGTGCAAGACGGGGACGTCATGCTGGTCCGCTTCACTTCTTAGGGCGGGCCGTGCTACAATACAGGCAACCTGTGGCCGGCCGGCGGAGAGCGGCGCGGCCGTCTTCATATCCGGGGATGGCGTTTTCCATTCCAGGGACAGCGTGCCAAGGCGATGAGCGGGAGGAGTAGCCCGGGAGGCCCCTCCAGGGAGGGCGGGCCGCCGACTGCAAGCCCGCCCGGGTTGCGCCCGGGTGAAGTTCGCCCGTGAGCCGCCGGCTGAACGGGAGCATGCCCGGCCTCGTCCTGCCGCGGGCGAGGGCGGGGCTCGCCCAGTAGGCCGGGACGGGGGTGCCCGTTACCGCACGGGGGTCCGCCCCAGGGCGGACCCGTCGAGGCGCGGATCGCGAGGTCCGCGTGAAGCAGGGTGGTACCGCGGAGTTTCCCGCCCCGAGCACGGGGCGGTTTTGTTTTTTCGAGCCGCCCTTGCTGGGCCGGTCGTCCTTGTTCCGTTCGACATCTCGATGAAGCGGGGAGGCGTGATGATGGACGTTGGTGCCGATCTGGCCGAGCGGCTGGCCGCCGTCGACGAGGTGGAACGAAGGGCGCTGGCCGCCATCGCCGGTGCCCGCGACATGCAGGAGCTGGAGCGGGTCCGGGTGGAGCAGCTGGGCAAGAAGGGAGCGGTGAGCCAGCTCCTGCGCCAGATGGGCTCGTTGCCGCCCGACCTGCGTCCCGCCTTCGGCCGGCGGGCCAACGAGGCACGGCGGGTGGTGGAAGAAGCCCTGGAACGGCGGCGGCGGGAGCTGGCTGCCGCCGAGAAGCAGCGGCGCCTGGAGGCGGAGACGGTGGACGTCACGCTGCCCGGGCGCCCGGTGCGGCTGGGCCGCCGCCACCCCCTGCGGCGGGTGGAGCTGGAGATCATCGAGATCTTCCGCGGCATGGGGTTCACCGTGGCCGAGGGGCCCGAGGTGGAGTACGACTATTACAACTTCGAGGCCCTCAACATCCCGCCGGACCACCCGGCCCGGGACATGCACGACACCTTCTACCTCACGGACCGCATCCTGCTGCGGACCCACACGTCGCCCGTGCAGGTGCGCTACATGCGGTCGAAGGCGCCGGAACTGCCGGTGCGCATCATCGCGCCGGGCCGGGTCTACCGGCGGGACGACGACGCCACCCACTCGCCCATGTTCCACCAGGTGGAGGGGCTGCTGGTGGACCGCGGGATCAGCTTCGCCCACTTGAAGGGCACCCTGGCGGAGTTCGCCCGGCGCATGTTCGGGGAGCGGACCCGCTACCGCTTTCGGCCGAGCTACTTCCCCTTCACCGAGCCCAGCGCCGAGATGGACGTGTCGTGTCCCATCTGTGACGGCGATGGTTGCCGCACCTGCGGGGGCACCGGCTGGATCGAGATCCTGGGGTCGGGCATGGTCCACCCGGCGGTGCTGCGGGAAGGCGGGTATGACCCCGAGGAGGTAACGGGCTTCGCCTTCGGTATGGGCCCGGAGCGCATCGCCATGATCAAGTACGGCATCGACGACCTACGCCTGTTCTTCCAGAACGACCTGCGCTTCCTGCGCCAGTTCGCGTGAAGGACAGCCGGAAGGACGATGACGTGACCGGGAGGAGCCAGAGCCGTGCGCGTGCCGTTGGAATGGCTGCGGGAGATGATCGACGTCGAGGAGACACCGGAGGAACTGGCCGAGCTCCTGACGGGCGTCGGCCTGGAGGTGGACGCCGTCGAGCGCGTCGCCCCGGAGGCGGGCGGGGTGGTGGCCGGCCGGGTGCTGGCGGTGGAACCCCACCCGGACGCCGCCCGGCTCTGGGTGTGCCGGGTGGACGCCGGGTCGCGGGCCGGCACCGTCACCATCGTAACCGGCGCGCCCAACGTGCGGGCGGGCATGGCGGTGGCCGTGGCGTTGCCCGGTGCCGTGTTGCCGGGGGGCGTCCGGGTCGAGGCCCGGGACCTGCGCGGCGTGACCTCCACCGGCATGATCTGTTCCCTCCACGAGCTGGGCTTGGGGGACCAGCCTGCAGACCGGGAGGGCATTGCGGACCTGGAGGAGGTCTTGCCGGGTGATGTCCCCGCTCCGGGTACCGACCTGGCCGGTCTCCTGGGCTGGGGCGAGCCGGTGCTGGTCCTCAGCCTGACGCCCAACCTGGCCGCCCACTGCCAGAGCATCCTGGGCGTGGCCCGGGAGCTGGCGGCGGTGACGGGCCGACCGCTGCGGGTTCCCGGAGGGGGGAAGACCGCCGGGGCAGGGGAGGCATCGGGGCCCGCGGCCCCCGGGCCGGCCGGGGACGGGAGCGGCCCGGGCGGGCCATCGGCCGGCGACGCGGCCTCCCGGGTGCGGGTGGTGATCGAGGAACCGGAGGGGTGCGCCCTCTACGTGGCACGGGTCCTGGAAGACGTGCGCCCCGGCGGGTCACCCCTGTGGCTGCGGCGGCGGCTGGTGGCCGCCGGCATGCGACCCATCGACCGCATCGTCGACGTCACCAACTACGTCATGCTGGAGCTGGGCCAGCCCCTGCACGCCTTCGACCTGGATGCCGTGCGGGAGCACACCGTCGTCGTCCGTGCCGCCCGGGAGGGAGAACGCCTGGTGACCCTGGACGGGCGGGAGCGCCGGCTGGCTGCCGGAGACCTGGTGATCGCCGACCCGGAGCGGGCCCTGGGCCTGGCCGGGGTGATGGGCGGAGAGAACTCCGAGATCTCGGCCTCGACCCGGGCGGTGCTGCTGGAGTCCGCCTGGTTCGACCCGCGGCGGGTGCGGGTGACGGCTCGCCGCCACGGGTTGCGCACCGAGGCCGCCCTGCGCTTCGAGAAGGGCGTGGACCCGGCCGGCGTCCGGGCGGCCGCGGACCGGGCGATGGAGCTGCTGGCCGCCGTCGGGGCCGGTCGGCCCGTCGCCGGCGGAGCGGAGGCGGTGGCCCGGGAGTTCCAGCCCCGTCGCCTGCCCTGGCGGCCGGAGCGCATCCGGCAGTGGCTGGGGGCGGAGCTGGACGACGACACCATCGCCGGCCTGCTGGCCCGCCTGGGCTTCTCCGTCGACCGCGGGGCCGGGACGGTCACCGTGCCCAGCTTCCGAACCGACATCGAGGGCGAGGTGGACCTGGCGGAAGAAGTGGGCCGCCTGTACGGCTACAACCGCATCCCGGCCGTCCTCCCGCCCGGCCGGCCGGCGGGCGACGAGGTCTCACCCCTCCTCCGGCTGACCTGGCGGGTGCGGGAGTTTCTGGCCGAGGCGGGCCTGCAGGAGGTCGTCAGCTGGGCCTTCACCCGCCCGGAGGTCTGGGACGCCTTGCGCCTGCCTCCGGATCACCCGTGGCGCCGGGCCATCCCGTTGTTGCATCCGCTGACGGAAGAACACAGCCTGTTGCGTACGACGCTGCTGCCGGGGCTGCTGGACGTCCTGGCCTTCAACGCGCGGCGCCAGCAGTCCGGGGCGCTGGTCTATGACGTGTCGGCGGTGTTCCGCCCGGGTGAGCTGCCCTTGCGGGAGCTGCCCGAGGAGCCGGTGATGATCGGGCTGGCGGGCTACGGCGTGGTGGGGCCCCTGCACTGGGCAGAGGGGCCGCTACCCGTGGACTTCTTCACCCTCAAGGGCGTGGTGGAGGAACTGCTGGCTCGCCTGGGGATCCCCGGGGACCGCTGCCGCTGGGAGCGGGCCGCCGAGCCGTGGCTTCACCCGGGCCGGGCGGCCCGGTTGTGGGTCGGCGATACGGAGGTTGGCTGGCTCGGCGAGCTCCACCCGGACGTGGCGGAGGCGTGGGACGCAGGCTCGCGGGTGGTGGCGGCGGAACTGGACCTGCGGGCGCTGGCAGCCCACGCGCGGCTGGTACCCTCGTACCGGCCGGTGCCGCGGTTCCCGGCGGTGCGACGGGACATCGCCGTCCTGGCCCCCGAGGGCCTGCCCGCCGCGGCCATCGAGGAGCGCATCCGGGCCGAGGCCGGCGAGCTCCTGGAGGACGTACGGCTGTTCGATCTCTATCGTGGCGATCCGGTCCCTCCCGGTCAGGTCAGCCTGGCCTTCGCCCTGACCTACCGTGCGGCCGACCGCACGCTGACCGACGAGGAGGTCGACGCCCTCCACGCCCGGGTGCGGGATGCCCTGGCGAGCATGGGGCTCACGCCTCGGTCCTAAGGCGAGCCGGTGGCCCGGGTTCAGGGAACCCGGGCCACCGGCGGCGCGGTTTGCCGATGCCCGGCGACGGCGGGGGCCTCCGGGTGTTGGCCAGCGCGGAGCCTGCCGGTGCCCGGCGACGCGGGCGGGTGCGGCGGGCAGCGCCTTTTCTTGCCATCGCGGAGCAGGAAACCCGGCGGCATGTCCGAAGGAGTAAGGCGGGAGGGCCGGGACATGGGAGAGATGCGATCGACCACCGGTGAAACGGAGCGGGAAGGCGCCACCCACCGGGTGACGGTGAAGATCTTCGGCGAGGAATACGTGCTGCGCGGTGACGCCAAGCCCGCTTACATGGAACGGCTGGCGGACATGGTCGATCGCCGCATGAACGAGATCGCCAAGCGCCACCCGCGGCTGGGCATCACGCGCATCGCGGTGCTGACCGCCATCAACCTGGCGGACGAGCTGACCAAGCTGGAGGAGCAGTACCAGCGCGTGCTCGGAATGCTGGAAAAGGAATGGGACCGGCGCAAGCGCGAGCTGAACGGTCGCCTCGCCACGGCGCCAGCCGCGTCACCGCCGGCCCGGAACGGGGAGAAGGCTTGAACGGGAAGTCCGGCGATCGGCAGGAGATCACCAACAAGACCGTCGCCGCGCTGCTGGAGGAAATCGCGGATCTGGTCGAGATCGACGGCACGGACGCCCGCAAGGCAGGGTCGTACCGCCGGGCGGCCCGCACCGTCTCCGGCCTGCGGGAGGATCTCTGGGCCTACGTGGCGGAGGACCGCCTGGAGGAGTTGCCCGGGATCGGGCCGGCCATCGCGGCCAAGATCCGCGACTTCTACCAGCGCGGCTCCACGCGGTTGCTGGACGAGCTGCGGGTGCGCATCCCGGAGGGTGTCCGTGCCCTTCTCGCCGTGCCGGGACTGGGCCCCCGCACGCTGGGCCGGCTGTACCGGGGGGGGGGGGCCCCCCCGCCGGCCGCCCTGCCGGCCGTGCGGG
>QGUQ01000038.1 GCA_003242195.1 Bacillota bacterium
GTATAGTATTGTTGTTTCGGGCTGGGGGGCGCGGAAGTGTGTAAAGAGAACAGGAAAGGGGGGGGTCTCTTTTGACCTTGGGCGAGCCTTTCCGGCCCGCCTGGAAGGCCTTCGGGCCCCAAAATTCCCAAACCTTTCTCACCATGCTGGGGGTGGTCATCGGCGTAGCGGCGGTGATCACCGTCGTCGCCATCGGTGAGGGGGCCCGCCACAAGATCTCCTCGACCCTGGCGGCCGCCGATGCCCAGGCCGTGCAGATCATGCCGGCTGATTTCAGCGAGTTCAGCAACCCGGAAGGGCTCTTCCGCGAGCACCAGCTGGAGCAGGTCCGCCGCCTGCCCGGCGTCCGGGCGGTGGTCACGGCTACGCTGGCGACGGCCAAGGGGCGTTACCAGGGCGAAGAGGCCAACCTGTCGGTGACGGGAACGACCTTCGCCTACCCGCTGACGGATCCGCTGGAATTTTTGGCCGGGCGGTTCTGGTCGGAAGCCGATGATCGAGCCGCCCGCCGCGTCATCGTGTTGGACGAAATCGCCGTGGAGGACCTCTTCCCGGGCCAGGCGCCGGAGGCGGCGGTGGGGCAGGTCGTGCGCCTGCAGGGCATTCCCTATCGGGTCGTCGGGGTCACCCGTTCGCAGATCCCGCCGGCGCTGGCTGCCCTGGGCCCGGTGGCGGGTGCCGGGAGCCGGGGCGCGGCCTATGTCCCCTTGTCCACCTGGCGCGGCCTGACGGGCCAGCCTGCCACCTTTTCCTTTTTTGCCGTCGTCCCCGAACAGGGCCAGGACCGGGACGCGGTGGCCCGCCGCGTGATCGCCCATCTGGAACGGACCACCGGCAAGCACGGGGCCTTCCGCACCTTCGACCTCTCCCAGCTGGCCGGCGCCATCGGCCAGGTGACGGGCATCCTCACCTTCGTCATCGGCTCCATCGCCGGCATCGCCCTGGTGGTGGGCGGCGTCGGCGTGATGAACATCATGCTGGTCTCCGTGACCGAGCGCACCCGCGAGATCGGCCTGCGGATGGCCCTGGGAGCCACGCGCGGTAACATCCTGTGGCAATTCCTGATCGAGGCCATGTTGATCACCGGGACGGGCGGGGTACTGGGGATCGGCATCGGGACGGGGCTTGCCTGGGGTATTGCCGCCCTGGTGGGATGGCCACCCGTGGTGTCACCCTTGACCGTCGTAGTGGCCGTCTTGTTCTCCCTCCTGGTCGGCGTCGTGTGCGGCATCTACCCGGCGAGCCGGGCGGCCCGCCTCGATCCCATGGAGGCGCTGCGCTATGAATAAGCGGTTACTGTCGGCATACCTGGTGCTGGCGGCTACGGCCGCGGGTATGGTCTACGTCGCGGTGGCGAACTCCCGGCAGGCGGAGGGCCGGCCCGTCGAGGCGGCCCATCCCGAGCGGCGGCGGATCGAGGAAGTGGTGTATGCCAGCGGGCGCGTGACCCCCCGCCGGCAGCAGCAGGTGATGCCGCAACCGGGCCTGGCGGTGGAGTCCATCCCCGTGCAGCAGGGACAAACGGTGAAGAAGGGGGACGTGCTGGTCCGGTACGCCCGGGCTGAGCTGGAGGCGCAGGTTCGTCAGGCCGAACTGGCGCTGGAAAGGGCCCGGCTGGAACGGGAGCGGGCCCAGCGGCAACTGCAGCGGGCGCGGCAATGTGCCCGGCAGGAGCGGGCGGCGGTACCGGCCCGCCCCGATCCCGCTTGTGCGGGTGTGATACCGGAAGAGGAGGCGGAAATCCAGCTGGAACTGGCGGACCTGAGCATCGAGCAGGCCCGGTTGCAACTGGAACAGGCCCAAAACGCTTTGTCCCGGGCCGAAGTCCGCAGCAACCTGGATGGCGTCGTGCTGCAGGTCATGGCCCCGGACGAGGCTAATGGTGGAAGCCTGCAGTCGATGGCGGGTGGGCCCCTGGTGACGGTGGGGGCGCTGGATGAACTGGTGGTGGAGCTCGTCCTCCCCGAGCTGGACGGGGTGCGGGTTCGTCCGGGGCAGAAGGTGCGGATTCGTAGCGATGCTTTCCCCGATCGGAGCTGGGAAGGCAAGGTGGAAGAGGTCGGGGAGCTGGTCGTCACCCGCAACGGGCTGGCCGGCCAGCAGGAAACCGGCGTGCCCGTCACCGTGGCGCTCCCCAAGGGAACGCCCCTCAAGCCCGGTTATACGGTCAACCTCGAGATCGTGGTGCGGGCGCCGACGGTGTTGGCCGTGCCGGCTGCCGCCCTCGTCGGGGACGACGGTTCCGAGGTGTGGGTCGTGGAGGACGGCCGCGCGGTGCGGCGCCGCGTCGAGCTGGGCTTGAGCGACGCGGAATGGACGGAGATCCGGCAGGGCCTGGAAGCGGAGGATTGGGTGATCACCGATCCGCCGGCCGATCTGAGACCGGGGCAAGCCGTGCGTGTGGCGAGTGAAGAGTCCGCATCCGGCGATGGAACCGGGAATGAACGGGACACCAGCGAGGGCACCGGTAACGGAAACACGGGTGACGGGAACACCGGTCAGAAAGGAAGCGACAATCAAATAGACGCCTCATAGACGCACACGCCTCATAGACGCCTTGAATGAATCTGAAACCGCGACAGTGAAGCGGCGTCTGGCAGGGGATGGTAGCTCCCGATGGCGCTGATCCAGCTCAAGGGCGTCGAAAAGATCTACCGCATGGGCCAGGGACTTGTGCGGGCGCTGGCTGGGGTCGACCTCACCGTGGAAGAAGGGGAATTCACCGCGGTGATGGGCCCCTCGGGATCCGGCAAGTCGACGCTCCTGCACATCATCGGTTGCCTGGATCGCCCCACCGCCGGTTCCTACCGGTTCATGGGGCGGGAGGTCGCCGGTCTCAGCGAGACGGAGCTGGCCCGGCTACGCAACCGGCAGTTTGGCTTCGTCTTCCAGCGTTTCTTCCTCTTGCCCCGCTACCGGGCGTGGGAGAACGTGGCCCTGCCCATGGCCTACGCCGGGGTGGGCCGCCGGGAGCGCAGGGAACGGGCGTGGGAGCTCCTGCGGCGGGTCGGCCTGGAGGGCCGGGAGGAGCACTTCCCCAACCAGCTTTCCGGGGGACAGCAGCAGCGGGTAGCGATCGCCCGGGCGCTGGCCAACCGGCCCGCGGTCCTGCTGGCCGACGAACCGACGGGTAACCTGGACAGCGCGTCCGGCGCGGAGATCCTGGCCCTCTTCGAGGACCTGCACCGCGAGGGCAGTACCATCTTGCTGGTCACCCACGACCCGGCCGTCGCCCAGCGAGCCCGCCGTATTGTCCACATCCAGGACGGGCGCATCTGGCGGGATGAGAGGCGGGGGTAGGGCCGGGCCGGCCGTCAAGTCTCCGGAGCCGGCGTCCTGGAGCTGCGGGACGCCACGCCAGGTCACGGAGCGGAAGACCACTTCAGCGACTCCGCCTGTGGACCCGTCCTACCGACTTCTCCCACTCTTTCATGCCTATCTTTCGGGCGGGATGATGCGGGCATAGCCCCGTTCGGCCACCCCCAAGACGCCTGCGGTCGTCAAACCGGCAGCGACCAGCAGATACCCCAGCGCGCCGCCCAACAGGGCCGCGGGCCCGAACTCCCCGGCCATCCATGCCGCTAGCCACATGCCGCCCAGTCCGGCTAGCACCGTCAGCAGCACTAGCACCGGGCGGAAGCGGTAACCGTATGCCTCCTCGGGGTTCGCCCAGGCCAGGTGCGGGTCCTCCAGTTCCAGGGCCAGGCCGGTGGCGCTGGCGGCGGTGACCGCAAGACCGGTCCCGAGGAGCCAGGCTATCCACCCGGCCACGTTCCACCCCGCCTGGAGGCCGGCCACGATCCCCGCCGGGGCGCTTGCCACGAGAGCCACCCCCGCTTTGAAGGCTAGCTTGGCAGCCATCTGCAGGCGAGGACTGGCGGGGATTGCGCGGGATATCCAGAAGGCCCGTCCTTCCCAGCTGACCGCCCCGAGGCCCGTGAGACCATGGGTGGCCAGCACGCACATGGTGATGGCGGTCAGGACGCTCCAGCCCAGCGCCCGCGTAACCAGGCCGGTGGGGGAGGGGTCGAGGGCAGGTTCAAAGATCGACGCCGAGCGGCCCGGGCCCAAGAGGATGACGGGAATGATGATGCCCGGCGCCAGGCTATACGTGACGAAAGCAGGTGTACGGAACCAGAGGGTTGCTTCCCGCCAGACCAGTGTCCGGAACGGGGAGCGGGCCGGAGAAAGGGCCGGCTGCAGGCGTTCCGGCGGGAGGTGCAGCGAGCGGGAGGGCCCCGGGATGGCCAGAAGGCCCGCCTGGAAGATTCCCCGTGCCAGCCTCACCGCCAGGATCCAGCCGGCCACGGCGATCAGCCCGAACCGGGCCAGGTCGGCGGCGCCGCCGGCCGGCGCGCCGGGAGTGAGAGCCCGGACGGCCCAGCCCACGGGGGGCGCATGATCGGTGACGAACCCCGCCAGGGAGATGGCGGCCAGTGCCAGCGGATCCGGCGTGCCCGGTCTCCGCGGCATGGGTACGCCTAACGTGTCTTTAACGCCAGCCGTGAGAACGGCCACCATGAGCAGGCCGGCAAGCGCCACGAGTCCGTCCCGCCCGCGTGCGGTTCCGACCACGGGGGTCAGCACCCGTGACAGCACGGCGGCCACGGCCAGGCCGGGAAAGGGCAGGAGCAAGTAGACCAGCAGGGCCTTGACCCAGAAGAGCCAGCCAGCGGGATCCTTGAAGCCATATTCGTTCAGGCCATAGACGACAAGGGGCGGGGTCAACAGCAGCAGCACCAGCCACTGATGAACGGCCGCGGCGGCCAGCTTGGCCGCCACGACGCCTCGGGCCGGCACGGGAAGACTGGCCAGCCGCGGCAGGTCCCTGCCAGCGTACACGGAGGACTGGAGGGACCCCACCCCCATCGTGACCCCGACGGCGACCGCCATGAGGAAGAAGACGGACAGTAAGGCCTCACCCCGGCCGGCCAGGCGGAGATCACTGTAAACCCCGCGGGCGATCCACCCGAAGATCGCCAGCACCGGGATAAACCCCAAGATCGAAAGGAAAAACCGAGCCCACTCCTCGCCGTCCACGCGCTCCTTGTCCCGGCTGGCCACGGCGCGGGGGAGGAAGGGCAGGGTCACGAGGACCTGAACGCGGAAAAGGGCCCACCAGGCGCGAAACCCGGTTGCTCTCGAGATGGTGTGGCCCCTGACGGGCGAGGCATGGGGCGCCGGCCGGTTCGTCCGATCCATGGTCGGTCAGCTCCGGGAACGGGTCGACGGCGTCAAGGTCCGGGTTCCGCTGTGCCCGAACCTGGGGTGCGTCGGCATACATAAAAACTTCCTTCTTTCCATTAGCCGTCCTGCCCTCCCGGGAGACCATGCGTCTTGCTGGTCGGTGGCCGCCGCGTGGGACGAGTAGCATACGTGGGACGGGTCCTGCGTACAGCAAGGGATGGGAGGGTGAAAGGGGGGAAGACGGGGGATACCACCGCGACCTGCCGCCTGGCCAGGCGCCTGTCAATTGGGGGATGGCACGGTAACCGGGCATTCACGGGCGCTGCGGTGCAAAGGTGAATGCTTCCGTGACCGGGGGTGTACCGCAATGTACCGCACGAGCACGGGTGAGGAGATCTTTGTCATCGACGGCCACGTGCACTTGTGGGATGCCAGCCCGGAGAACATCCTCAACAAGTACGGCGAGGGGTTCATCAACTGCTTTTACGACTACCACCGGAACCTGAGTCCCCAGGAATACCTGTGGGACCGAAGCCTCTTTGCCAGGTACGGCCGGGAGAAGATGGTCCGCGACCTTTTTGTTGACGGGTATGTGGACATGGCCATCTTCCAGCCCACCTACCTCAAGGACTTCTACCGGAACGGATTCAACACCACCGAACAGAATGCCGTCCTCAAGGAGATGTACCCCGACCGCTTCATCCTGAATGGTGCCTTCGACCCGCGGGACGGCGAAGCCGGGCTCGAATATCTCGAGACCCTGGTGGAGAATTACGGCATTCGGGGTGTCAAACTGTATACCGCGGAATGGCGCGGGAACTCCAAGGGATGGAAGCTCACGGATCTGTGGGCGTACCGCTACCTGGAGAAGTGTGAGGAACTGGGGATCAAGAACATCCACGTGCACAAGGGCCCTACCATCTGGCCCCTGAACCGCGATGCCTTCGACGTCGCCGACGTCG
The DNA here is from genome assembly GCA_003242195.1 of Bacillota bacterium. Taxonomy (GTDB): domain Bacteria; phylum Bacillota; class Sulfobacillia; order Thermaerobacterales; family Thermaerobacteraceae; genus ZC4RG37. The sequence continues at coordinate 6,150 of QGUQ01000038.1, forward strand.
ACGAGGCGGCCTCCGCGTTCCCCAACCTCAACTTCATCGTCGAACACTGCGGCATCCCCCGCATCGACGACTTTTGCTGGATCGCCACCCAGGAGCCCAACGTCTACGGCGGGCTCGCCGTCGTGATGCCCTTCATCCACAGCCGGCCCCGCTACTTCGCCGAGGTCTTGGCCAACCTGATCTGGTGGGTCGGCGAAGACAGGTTGCTGTTCGGCAGTGATTACGGCATCTGGCACCCCCGCTGGCTCGTCGAGAGGTTCATGGCCTTCGACTTCCCCGAGGATATCAAGGAGGAGTTCGGCTTCGAACTCACCCTGGACGTCAAGAAGAAGATCCTCGGGGAAAACGCGGCCCGCCTCTACGGCATCGACATCGAGGCCCAGAAGAAAAGACTGGCGCGGGACCCGATCGGCGCCGGGCGTTGAGCCGCGGCCTGCGTCGCCAGAGCCGCCCCTGCGGGAGGTGGGCCCATGCACGTCGAGGACCGGCACGGGGAACACCCGCCTGCCGACAGCAGGGAGGGGCAAGTGTACCGGCAACTGGCCCGGGTCTACGATCCCGAGCTGGACCGGCCCCTAACCGAACTGGGCTTCATCGCTGGCGTCGGGATCCACGGCGGTACCGTGACCGTCGAGTTTCGGCTTCCGACCTTCTGGTGTGCCGCCAACTTCGCCTACATGATGGCGGCCGGCATCCGCGAGCAGGTCTTGGCGTTGCCCTGGGTCGAGCGGGTGGAAGTCCGCCTGCGGGACCATTTCTTCGCCGATGAGATCAACCGCGGCATCAACCAAGGCTTGAGCTTCCGGGATGCCTTCCCTGACCTGGCTACCGGCGACCTCGAGGAACTGTGGGAGGCCTTTCGAGTCAAGGCCTTCCTCCGCCGTCAGGAGAGGCTGATCCGCTGGCTCCTGGACCAGGGGTGGGATGAATCGGCCATCCTGGGCCTGCGAATGGCGGATCTGGAGCGACTTGATGGCGCTGACCCCGCCGCAACCGGCGAAGGTGGCCACGGTACGGGTACCGGGTCCGGCTCCGCCCCGCCCGGTGCGGATGTCGCTCGCCAATACCTTGAGGCACTTCGCGAACGAGGGCTGCTCCGGTCGCCGGATGCGCCGGCCCTGGTGGACCCCGGAGGTGCTCCGATTCGACGGGAGGACTTCCCCTCCTATCGGCGGCACGCCGCCCGCACGCGGCTGGCCATGGAGTTCAACACGGCCTTTTGCCGCGGCCTGCTCGAGACCCGGTACGGCGATTCGCCATCAGGAGAGCTTGGCCGACCTGCGCCCGGGGAGTGACGAAAGGAGGAGGAACTTCCCATGAAGGCCGCACGCCTGGTGGAGTACAACCGGCCGCTACGTCTCGACGAAGTGCCCGAGCCGGAAATTGCGGGTCCCCACGACGTGATCGTGAAGATCGGCGGCGCTGGCGTGTGCCACACCGACCTGCATCTCATCCAGGGGGTGTGGGCCGAAACGCTTGGTGTGTCCCTTCCTTACACGCTGGGCCACGAGAACGCCGGATGGGTGCATGCTGTCGGGCCGGCGGTGACGAGCGTCCAGGTGGGAGACCCTGTCATCGTCCATCCCGTGATGAGCTGCGGTACGTGCTTGCCTTGCCGTCGCGGCGAAGACATGCACTGTGAGAACATGGCCTTTCCGGGGCTCACCACCGACGGCGGCTTCGCGGAGTACCTGAAGACCAACGAGCGGGCCGTGATCAAGCTCCCGGCCGGGGTCGAACCGGCCGACGTGGCCCCCTACGCCGATGCCGGCATCACCGCTTACCGGGCCGTGCGCAAGGTGGCGCCACTGGCGCGTCCCGGTACCACGGCGGTGATCATTGGCGTTGGCGGGCTCGGTCACATTGCGGTCCAGCTCCTGCGCGAGCTGGGTCAGTCGACCATCCTTGCGGTGGACGTGAACGACAGCCGCCTTGACATGGCCCTTGAACTGGGCGCGGCCCACGCGGTTCGCGCCGGTGACCGGGCGGTCGCCGAGGTTCGCCGCCTAACCGGCGACCGGGGGGCCGACATCGTCATCGACTTCGTCGGCAACGACACCACGCACCGCCAGGGTATCGACATGCTCCGTAAGGGTGGCATGTACTCCATCGTCGGGTATGGAGGCCGCGTCTCCGTACCGTCCCTGGCCATGATCAACAACGAATTGACCGTCGCGGGGAACCTGGTGGGCAACTACAGTGAGCTCTGGGAGCTCATGGAGCTCCATGCCCAGGGCAAGGTGAAGTTGCATACGAGTCGGTATGGCCTCGGAGAGGTGAATGAGGTTCTGCACCGGCTCGAGAACGGGCAGGTGAACGGAAGGGCTGTACTGGTGCCGGCGTGAAACGAGCGGACCTTCTTGCCGTAATGTCCGGGAGGGGGTGCCCGATTGACGGTCACCCCCGCTTTTCTTTGCGCCCCGTTCACATCGATATCATGTGTCACCCGTCTCGAACCGCAGCGGGACCGTCAGCACGTGGATCGGCGTTCCATCCTCGGCGCTGGGCTCGAACAGGACCAGTCTCCCCTCTCGGCTGCGCGGGCGCTCCTTGAGCACCAGCTCGACGTCGAACTCGCCCCATCCGGGCGCGCCCTCGCTGGCCTGTACCACCTGTTGCGCCAGCTCGCCCTGATCGTCCTCGACCCGCACCTGGAAGTTCGCCTCGAAGACCCGTGCCCGGCCGCGGATGCGAACCCGGTCCTTCACCCGGGTGAACGGTTGCGGCTCCATGACCTCGAAGGCGGAGTTCTGCAGGAAGTGCGTGCCCCGAAAGACGGGCAGCAGTTCGTAATCCGCGGCCGGCGTCACGGATACCACGGCGTGGGGGTAGGTGATGGCCTGGCTGGTCGCTTGGCCCGGGCGGGGGTCGGCGAGGTCGGCGGTGAGCACGAGGGTATCGTCGCCCACGGGCCGCACGTCTCCGACCTGCACGGAGTATCCTCCGCCCCGGCGTTCGCCCCAGGAGACCAGGATGTACGTGGTGTCACCGAAGGTGCGCCGGAAGATGCCGACCCGGGCCTGGTGTTCCTCCAGCCAGCGCCGGACGTCGGCGGGCAGTTCATCGTCCTGCCGGGCGGACCAGGAGACGGAGGGGGTCGCCGAACCACCGGGCGCGGGTGGGGCCTGGCTGTCCCCGTTGCCCTGCTTGTTCCCGGTGGTTCCCGTTTCCTGAGGCAGGCGCAGACAACCGGCTGCCAGCAGGGCTAGCAGGAGAACCGCAGCGGCACATGCGGCACGTCCGGGCAGACGGCGGACCAACACGCATCACTCCTTCCGAGGCGAAACCAGAAAGAACCTTCCCGCGAAATCAGGACGATCCCTCGCGTCCGGCCGAAGGTCCTGGGGAGTCCCGATGATCTCACCGAAAGGTTTCCCAACCCTGGATTCGGGTACCCATGGACCCATGGGCACCGCAGGACGCGACGGCGAGGCTCTCAATGAGCGGCATGGAAGAAGGGGTCAAAGATCGCGAGATGGCAAATGCAAGGGCGGGACCCTGGAAGGGCCCCGCCGGTGTCGTGGCGAGTGGTTGACTCGCGTTTTACGTCCCTAACGTCCCTATTGGGATTCGCGCCGCGATTGGCCTGCCACCGGCTCTACCGGAGCTTCCTTCGGCTGCACGATGAGGACCGGGATCTTGCTGTGGCGCAACACGTATTCGCTGACGCTGCCCAGTAGTATCTCCTGCAAGCGGCCCAAGCCCCGGCGACCCATGATGATCAGGTCGTACCCGCCGGCCCGGGCGTAACGGCAGATTTCCTCGCCCGGCACGCCGATGGCCACGTCCACGTCGGCAGCGATGCCGGCCTCCGCCAGGATCTCCTTGGCCTCCTCGAGGTCCGCCCTCGCATTGGCCTCCCCTAGGAGAAGCAGGTCGTCGCCGGCGCCCACGGCCGGAACAAAGGGGCTGCTCAGGCTCGGGGGCACCGGCGGCCGCAATACGTGCAGCACCGTCACCCGGATGCCGGGGCGGCCTGCGCACAGGTCCCTCGCCACGTGGGCGAGCCGGACCGCTTCTTCCTTGCCATCGGCGGCCACCAGCACCTTGCGGTACACATGCCTCACCCCCGCCTCGCCTGGCTCGGCGGCGGCCCCGGCCTGCTGCCGCGGACAGGCGACGTTCGCCCGCCGTATGCTCACCGGAGTCGCCTCCACTTTCACTGTCGGGGACGAACCTGAGTGGAGGCTGTGTGCACGATGACTCCAGGCTGAGAGTGAGGCAGCCGTTCTTTCTCCAAAGTCGAACGCAAGATGGCCTGGAGACGCGAGGGAGGAAGGGGTAGGCCCCTTTGACCTCCCTACCTTTTCGCGGTGTCTCCAGTCCATGCTTGGGGCTGGTGCCGGTACTTCCAGAGGTGGAACGTGGACAGCCCGTAATAGGCGATTTTTACAACTTTCCGACCCAACAAAACG
>QGUQ01000372.1 GCA_003242195.1 Bacillota bacterium
CGTCTGCGCTGGTACTCCAGCCGGCCATCCAGTTGCCGCCCCACAGGTCGCCGTGCAGGAGGGAGGGGCGGGGCCGGTGGCCCAGCCACTGTTCCAGGTGATCCAGCAGCCGGTGCAGCCGCCGGGCGCGCAGGGCGTCCAGCCGCCCCTGGCGTCCTGCCCGCTCCACCAGCACTGCCAGGCGCTGCTCCCGGAAGTGGCGGGACCAGTCGTCGTCCAGGCCCGGAGGGAAGCGCAAGGGACCCAGGAAGGTCTCCCGGTCCATCCCGAAAGCGGGACCCGTCACCTCGTGCTGGCACGCCAGGGCCCGGCCCAGCTGGCGGGCCAGTTCCTCTGGATCACCGGTGGCGGGCTCGATCCACTCCAGCAAGAGGAAGGAGGGGCCGGCGGCGACGACGGCGGGCACGCCGGCCCCGGTGCTCCGTTCCCCATGGACGCGGCCCAGGAGCCGCAGGCCCTCCGCCTCGGCAGCAAAGAAGCCGGGCGGGGCATCGTCGCGCCACTTCAAGAAATAGGTCCGCCCTGCAGCCGTGACGCGGAGGGCATGACAGATGTCGCCGCCACGCACAGGGGTCGCTTGCAGCTCGAGGTCCGGCGACCCCAGGTGCGCTGCCAGGGCCTTGCGGGCGGCCTCAAGGATCGGTGCGGGTAGGTGCATTGCCGCCTCTTCACCCCCCTGGCCGGTCATTTCGGCCGCTACCCGGCTCCTCGCGGGTCGGGGGAGCGGCGGCGCTCAAGCCCCGGCGCCCTCCCCGGCGGCCCGGCGCGACGCCACTTCCTCCCGGATGCGCTCCAGCAGGGCCTCGCAGCCGGCCCGCACCAGCCGGTAGACTTCGTCGAAGTTGCCCTCGTAGTACGGATCGGGGACGTCCCGGGTCGGGGCGTCCGGTACCAGGTCGAGAAGGCGGAACACTCGCGGCCGCCGGCCGGTGCCGTCGTGGCCGTCGCCGCCGGAGCCGTCCAATCCCAGGCGACGCCGGATGTCGCGTTCGTTGGAGGCGTCCATGGCGATGATGTAGTCGAACCGCTCGCCGTCCTCGGGCGACAGCTGCCGCGCCCGGATGCCCGAGTAGTCAATCCCCTCCCGCTCCAGGACGCGGCGGGTTCCTTCATGGGGAGGTTCGCCGACGTGCCAGTGGCCGGTGCCGGCGGAGTCCACCTCCACCAGCCCGTCCAGGCCGGCCTCGCGGACCATGTGCCGGAAGACCGCCTCCGCCATCGGCGAGCGGCAAATGTTGCCCATGCAGACGAACAGGACGCGAACCATCGATCATGCCTCCCGGGTCCGAATCTTCCGACCGAATCATCCCACGCCGCCCCCCACGGCGCCACCCATGGGGGCACCGCTCCGCCGGTCCCGTCTGGTGCTGCGGCGGAGTCCGTTCCGGCGGGAAGCGTTTCCGGCGGCCTCCCCCAGCGGGCCCGTCAGGGTGTCCACCGGCGCAGGGCCTGCCGGTACTCCTCCGGGGTGTTGACGTTCGTCAGGCTGACCAGCCCCGGGTCGAACCGGCGTAACACCTGTTCCTCCACCCAGCGCACCCGAACCCCCGGTGCCTCCAGGACCCGTCGGAGCGGGCCGCCGCCACCGGCCAGGAGTCCCTCCACCACCGGCAATAGGTGACGGCTGTAGACGGCCAGCAGGGGCTCCGCTCGCCCGCCCCGCAGGGGGACGACGGCATCCCATGCGGCCGCCTCGGGAGTCGTTGCGAGGGCGGCCAGGAAACGCAACAGGGGCGGCCGCAGAAAAGGCATGTCGCACGCGACGAAGAGCCCGACAGGGCGCCGCAGGGCCAGCAGGCCAGCGTGCAGGCCGCTCAGGGCACCGAATCCCGGCCGCCGGTCCGGCACGACGGGCAGTCCCAGGAAGGCGTAACGGCCGGGATTCCGGTCGACCACCAGCACCTCGGCGCACGCCTGTCTTAGCCGTTCCGCCACGCGGGCGATCATGGGCCGGCCGCCCAGATGCAACATAGCCTTGTCGCCACCCATGCGGCGGCTCTCCCCGCCGGCAAGAATCACGCCGGTGATGGACGCCGACGCCGTCTCCAACAGCGTGATCCCCCCGAGAAGTCCCGCCGTAACCAGGGGCGGGCCGGTGACGCCTTGACGGCCTTGGCGGGGAACGGTAGGTTGACATTGGAAGAAAAGGCACCAGCTGGTCACCACGTTCCGCCGTAGCCGCGCCACCGGGTCGCTTTCCACGCCATACCCAGCGATGCCCCCTTGCCGCCGGGCGGCACCAAGCGGGGGTCGTGATGCTTGCTCCCCAAGGCGGGGCGCCGTGACGCTCCGTCCGCCCGGGTTCTCTTCATATCTTATAGGCAGCGGTACCACCGCAGCCAGGGGCGGCTCGGGGGCCGTCGCACACCCCGGTCGGGACGATCGAGGCGGGAGCGCGGAGCCCTGCGGCCACGGGCCCACGCCCGCCAGGAGGCGGCGGGCGCCGCGGCGGCGGAGAGGGGAGCGGAGGACCGGCGGGCCCGGTCCAAGCCGTTTTGGGGGAGGCGGGGGCGGTGAAGGTCATCCGCACGAGCACGGCCCGGCGGCGTGTGCAGCGGTGGCGCGACGGGCACACCCGGTGGGCGGACGACGTGCTGGTCACGGAGGAACCCCTGGAGATTCGGCTACGGCCGGCAGGTACGGCCGAGCCGGTGCGCGTGGCCG
>QGUQ01000373.1 GCA_003242195.1 Bacillota bacterium
GGCCATCTATGACGAAGTCACCTTCCCCGACGGTCCCCCGCACCGTCCCTACGTGGTCATCAACATGGTCTCGACCGTGGACGGCAAGGTGACCACGGGACGGGGTACCATCCGCGAGCCCATCGGCAGCAAGGTGGACCACGGCCTCATGGCCCGCCTGCGGGCCCCCGTGGACGCCGTGCTGCGCGGAGCCGGCACGGCCCGGGCCTACGACGTGCCCCCCCGGGTGCCCGAGGAATACGCGCGGCGTCGCCGGCGGCAGGGGCTGTCGCCCCAGCCGCTGCCGGTGGTGATCACCGGCTCGTGCGACCTGGACCCCGGTGCACGGTTCTTCCGGGAAGCGCCGCGCCGTCCCTTGGTGTTGACGACCCGCGCCGCGCCGGGGGATCGGGTCGAAGCGCTGCGGCAGGTGGCGGACGTGGAATTCGCCGGCGAGGAGCGCGTCGAGGTGCGAGCGGCGCTGGCCCGGCTGCGGGAGGGCTACGGCATCCGCCGGCTGCTGGTCGAGGGCGGGCCCGGGGTCAACTACCACTTCTTCGCGGCGGGCGTGGTGGACGAGCTGTTCTGGACCGTCGCGCCCAAGGTCGTCGGTTACGCCCAGGACCTGACCATGGTCATGGGCGAGAGGCCCCTGGACCCGCCGGTCCGGCTCTCGCTCCTCAGCGCCTTCTGGCACGAAGGCGAACTCTTCCTGCGCTATCAGGTACTGGACTGACGGCGAGCCGCGCCGCCGGTCCCCGCCGGCGGCCGGTCCTCCTGTCCCTCCACGGTTCCGTGCCCCTTCATCAGCCGGTGGTGGCGGGCGGGGTGGGCAGGCGCCCCAGCTCCCGCAGTGGCCGCCGCTGGTGACCGGTGACCGCGTCGAAGGGCCAGCCGTCCTCCGGCTCGCGCCAGCCGCGGGTGAGGGCGTCGGCCACCCGAGCGGCCCGGGCGTTGGCCCTTATGTCATGGACGCGCACCATGTCGGCGCCGTGGACCGCCGCCAGCACGGTGGTGGCCAGCGTTCCCTCCAGCCGGTCCCCCACCGGCGTCTCCAGCAGGTTGCCGATCACCGACGTGCGCGAGGCGCCCAGCAGCACGGGATAGCCCAGGCTGCGGAAGGCGTGCAGGCTGGCCAGGATCTCCAGGTTGTGCCGCGTCCGCTTGCCCACGCCGATGCCGGGGTCGACGAGGATCCGCTCGGGCGCCACCCCGGCCGCCAGGGCGCGGTCGACGCCTTCCTGCAGGTAACGGGCGACGTCCAGGACCACGTCCTCGTACCGCGGCTCCCGGGCCAGGGCCCGCGGGTGGCCCTGGAGGTGCATGATGACCACGCCGGCCCCGTAACGGGCGCAGACGCCGGGAAGGGCGGGGTCGGCGTGGAGCCCGCTGATGTCGTTGATGATGTGGGCGCCCGCCTGCAGCGCCGCCTCGGCCACCGGCGCCTTGTAGGTGTCGATGGAGATGGGTACGTCCACCTCGCGGACGAGGCGCTCCACCACGGGCATGAGCCGTTCCAGCTCTTCCTCCAGCGCGGGCTTGGAGGCGGCGATGTTGGCGCTCTCGGCGCCGACGTCGATGACGTCGACGCCCTCCCGCACCATCTCCAGGGCCCGCCGAACCGCCCGGTCGGGGCTGTTGTAGCGGCCGCCGTCGGAAAACGAGTCCGGGGTGACGTTGAGCACGCCCATGATCAGCGTGCGCTCGCCGAAGCGGAGTTCCCGGCCGCGGATGCGGACGGTGCGCGGCCTCCGGGCGACCGGGGGCAGCTCTCCGGCCGGGAGGGGGCCGGTCGGCGCCGGGGCGGTGGACAGCAGCGCAGTGCGCAGGGCGCTACCGGCCGGTGCCAGCCGGGGATGGTTCGCCAGCTCGGCGGCGAGCTTCTCCAGTCGTTCCAACGGACCGGCGACGGCCACGGCTTCCCTGCCGCCGTAGGCCCGCCGGCGGGCGGTGGCGCCCAGGCCGGCGGCCAGGCCGGTCAGCCCGGCGGCGGCCTCCTCGTCCAGGGGGGCGATCTCGTAGACGTGCCAGGCGGCGCGGCGGTAGAGGGTGGCGGCCTCGGGCCACCCGGCCGCGTCCAAACGCCGGATTAGGGACACCGCTTCCACGGGACCGCGATGGACGGCTACGCACCGCACGGGGGCTCGCCTCCTTCCCGCGGGTCGCGCCCCAGGGTGGCGGGGCTCAGTTCTTCCCAGGCCCGGCGGCCGGCCTCTCCCCAGAGGTCGAAATGGGGAAGGCTGCCGCGGCGGCAGATGTGCCGGGACGACAGGCCATGCCGGGCTCCCCAGGCCGCCAGGCGGTCCACGTCGGCACACAGGACCTTGACCAGCTCGTCCTGCACGGTCCCGTCCGGGACCGGCCGGCCCCAGGGGTGACGCAAGACAGCCAGCCGGCCTCGTCGAGCCCGTTCCAGTGCACGGCGCCACTGCTCCACCAATCGCAACGGACCTCACCACCCGCGGCCCGGGACGCCGCCCGGTCACTCGCTCCCATCATACCAGGACGCCGGGCACCCAGCCCGCCCTGCCGGCTGGCGGGGCACGACGACGGGACGACAGCGGGTCCGAACGGGCGCCGGTCCCCGTCCCGCAGCGTCCGGGCGCGCATAGCCTGCACCAGGTCAGGCCAGTCCCCGGCGTGCCGCGCGGTCGGCGACGACGCGCGCCGGAGAAC
>QGUQ01000374.1 GCA_003242195.1 Bacillota bacterium
CACCAGCACGCTGACGCCGACAAAGCCCAGGGTCTCGGCCGCCACGGCGAAGATGAAGTCCGTCTGCGGCTCCGGCAGAAAGCTGGTGGCGGTCTGGCTGGTACCCGTGAGCCCCTGGCCGAACAACCGCCCGTTCCCCACGGCCAGGCGCGATTGGAGGACGTGGTACCCCGCCCCGAGCCCGTTCTGCCCGTCATTGTAGGGGTTGATGAAGACGATCAGGCGGATCAGCTGGTGGGGCTCCAGCAGCTGCACGTGCTGGGGGAAACGCAGCTGGGCCCAGACCAGCCCGATCGCCCCTCCGAGGGCGGCGACCGCCAGCAGCGCCAGGCGTGCCAGCGGAAACCCGGCCATGAGCAACATCCCACCGAGGATGCCGACGAAGACCAGGGCGGTGCCCAGATCGGGCTGCTTCAGAACCAGCACCGCCGGCGCCGCGACCACCGCCACCGGCACCGCCAGGTCGCGCCAGCCCCATGGCTGGTCCTCCCGGCGGGCCAGCCAGTGGGCCAGGACCATGATCACCACCGGCTTGACGAACTCGGCCGGTTGGATGCTGATGGGTCCCGCCTGCAGCCAGCACCGGCAGCCTTTGGTCTCGGGCGCGAAGGCCAGCATGCCCAGCAAGACCACGAGGGAGGCGCCGTACAGGTACCACTGGACGCGCGGCAACCAGCGGTAATCCACCCACAGGGTCACACCCAGCATGATGGCCAGGCCCGCCGCCGCGAAGATCGCCTGCTTCTCCACGAGGTCGAACAAACCGCGAGCGCGGACGGCCGCCGCCACCAACGCGATCCCGACGCTCATCAGCAGGGCCACGAGGCCGATCAGCGTCAAATCCAGGGTCTTGAGCAACCTGCGGTCGAGCAGGCCCACCATCTCCGTCACCACCCCCGCGCACCGGGTGCGGCGGCACGCCACCGGCGCGCGCCAACACCGGACATCCTTACCGCCGGTCGTACCACGGCCGCCTCCCCGCTCACGTGGTCACGGGGCGCACACCACGGCGCACGCTGCGCACCGGGATGCTGGCCACCAGCGCCACAGTGCCCTCCTCCCGGTGGAGCGTGACCTCCAGGCCCTCGCGATCGACCTCCAGGTAGTTGGAAATGGTCTGGATCAGGTCGTTCTTCAGTGCCTCCAGCAGTTGCGGGTCCACGTCGGCACGGTCGTGGACCAGCATGAGCCGGAGCCGCTCGCGGGCGATGTCCTTGCTGGCACCCGCTCCCTTCGCCGGGACCGGGTCCCGTCCTAAAAGGCGCGCCAGCAGCTGGATCACGGTCCAACCCTCCCGGTCGCCTCACGCGCCACCGAAGAGCCGGCGCAGCCGGCCCAGCAGGCCTGGCGTCTCGTCGAACTGGCGGAACGGCACCTCTTCACCTAGCAGGCGGCGCACGATGTCCCGGTAGGCTCGGCCCGCCCGGCTGTGTTCGTTGGCCACCACGGGCTCGCCGCGGTTGGTGGAGTCGACCACCTGCTCGTCCTCGGGCACGACGCCGATCAGTTCGATGCCGAGGATGTCGAGGACGTCATCGACCCCCATCTGGCGCCCCTTCTGGACCAGGTCCTGCCGCACCCGGTTGACGATCAGCCGGGGCGAGTGCAGGCCCTCGGCCTCCAGCAGGCCGATGACGCGGTCCGCGTCCCGCACCGACGAGACCTCCGGCGTGCAGACCACCAGAGCCTCCTGGGCCCCGGCAATGGCGTTGCGGAAACCCTGTTCGATGCCCGCCGGGGAATCGACGATGACGTAGTCGAACTCCTGGCTGAGCTCATCGCACAACGCCTTGAACTGGTCCGGCTGCACCGCCGTCTTGTCCTTCGTCTGGGCGGCCGGTAGCAGGTAGAGCCCGTCGAAGCGCTTGTCCTTGATCAGGGCCTGGCGCAGGCGGCAGTATCCCTCGACCACGTCCACCAGGTCGTAGACGATGCGGTTCTCAAGACCCATGACCACGTCCAGGTTGCGCAAGCCGATGTCCGCGTCGACCAGGACCACCCGCTTGCCCATTAGGGCGAAGGCGGTGCCCAGGTTGGCGGTCGTCGTGGTCTTGCCCACGCCGCCCTTGCCGGACGTCACCACCAGTGTCGTACCCAACGCGTCCCCTCCTCCGCTGGCCGGGATCTTGCGCGCCGCTTCCACCCGTCGGCCCGTCACCCCGTGCGAGCATCCGGCCACCGCTGCCACAGCCGGCCCGGCAGACGCGCGGGCTCGAAGGGCTCGATGACCACCCGCCCGTCGCGGACGAAGGCCACCTCGGGCTCGCAGCCCTCCCGGCGGCGGGGCCCGCGCTCCCGGTCCGGCGCCCGCCCGATGAACCCGGCGATGCGTACCTGCACAGGTTCCATACCGGTGGAAACCACGATGGCCCGCCGATCACCGCGGGCACCGGCGTGGACGGTCCCGCGCAGGCGCCCGAACACCAGGATGTCGCCGCTGGCGATCACCTCGGCGCCCGGGTTCACGTCCCCAACGACGATCACGTCCCCATCGTAGACCAGGCGGTGTCCGGAGCGCAGCGTCCTGCGCACCACGACCCCGCCGCCCCACCGGCTCTCCCTGGCCTGTCCGACGCCCGCCGGCGACCCCGCCGGTGCCCCCGGCCCCGTCGCCGCTGCCCCCGCTGCAGGACCCGCCCGCTCTGAC
>QGUQ01000375.1 GCA_003242195.1 Bacillota bacterium
GTGCTGGTGACCGCCATCCGCCTCACCCAGGGCGAGGAGGCGGCGCGCCGCTGGCTGGAAGGCATCCAGGCCAATGAGCCCAAGGAGTATCCCAACCTGATCAGCATCGTGCAGGCGGTGGCGGACGGCGAGATCGACGTGGGGTTCGCCAACCACTACTACGTGCCGCGGCTGATGGAGGAGTACGGCGAGGACTTCGCCGCCCGCAACCACTTCCTGAAGAACGGCGATCCGGGGGCGGTGGTGGACGTCACGGGCGCCGCCATCCTGAAGTCGACGGACAAGCGCCAGGAGGCCGAGCGGTTCGTCCGGTTCCTGCTGGACCGCGAGGCCCAGGAGTATTTCGCCAACAAGACCAAGGAGTACCCGCTGGTGACGGGCGTGCCGGCGCCGGCGGAACTCCCGGCCCTGGATCAGCTGGACCCGCCGGCCATCAACCAGGGTGACCTGGGCCAGTTGCAGGAGACCCTGCGGCTGTTGCGGGACACCGGCGTCTTGCCGTAACCGGGGCGGGCAGTCTCGGCCTGTAGGCGGCGGGGACCGCCCGCCCCGGGGCCGGCCTGGGTTGGGGCGGATGGCGCCTCGCGGTTCGGCCCGTGGCCCGGCGTTCCCGGGAACAGGAGCGCGGAGCATCAGGGCGCACGGGCGGGGGAGGATCCGGTGGGATGGTGGCATGGGGAGGCCGCGCATGAGCGGGACCAGGGGCAGGCCGGCCGGGCATCGCGCGGCGGCAGCCGGCACGACGCGGACGCCCGCTGCGGCCGTCGGGGCCGGGCCCGCGGGCCCGGCCCGGTCGCTGCTGGGCAGGCAGGAGCCCCGGGCTCGGTGGCGACCCCGGGCGTGGGCCGCCGCGGCGGTGCTCTTCGCCATGCTGGCTGTGGCCTATGCCTGCTCCATCGATATCCGGGCCAGCCGAGGCGCCGCCATCACGGGGGACGAACCCTTCTACCTGCTGACCACCCAGAGCCTGCTGGAGGACGGTGACCTGGACCTCCGGCAGCAGTACGAGCGGGAGTCGTACCGGGTCTTCTTCGATCACCCCGACGGGCTCTGGCTGCAATCGGTGCCGGCGGCGGACGGCCGCCTGCTCAGCCCCCACAATCCCGGGCTGTCCGTGTTGCTCATCCCGGGCTTCGCCCTGGCTGGCCTGCGGGGTGTCCAGGTGGAGCTCTTGCTGCTGGCGGCCCTCACCTTCACCCTGACGTACGTGCTGGTGGCGCGGGTGACCGGGGAGGCCCTGTGGAGCTGGCTGGCCACGCTGGCGGTGGGTTTGAGCGCGACGGCCTTCATCTATTCCACCGAGATCTACCCCGAGGTGCCGGCCGCGCTGGCCCTCGTGCTGGCGCTGCTGGCCCTGGAGGGAGGAGGGGCCGGGGCCGCCCCCGGTGGCGGGCCCCCGTTCGACACCGGGCACGCCCCCGTTCTCGGCCCCGGTCGCGCGCTGGCGGTGGCCGGCGCCCTGACGGCCATGATGTGGCTCGGCGTGAAGTACGCCCCCCTGGTGGTGCTGGCGGGACTTGCGGCCTTGCGGCGCGCCCGCCCTGCGGGCCGGTGGGTCCTGGTGGCGGCGGGCGTGCTCTCGGGGGCCGTCTACGTGTGGTTCCACGTGGTGACCTTCGGCGGCCTGACTCCCTACAGCGTCAACGTGGTCTACGCCGGGGACTCCACGGTGGAGCTCGTGGGTGAGCACCTGGATTTCGCCACCCGCTTCTACCGCCTGTGGGGGCTGTACATCGACGAGCGCTTCGGCGTAGGACGCTGGGCGCCGGTGCTGCTGCTGGCGGTCCCGGGCTTCGTCTGGCTCGCGCGCCGGCCGGGGCTGCCCCGCCTGGCACTGGCGCTCATGGGCGCCCAGCACCTGATGGCCACCTTTGTCGCCATCACCATGATGGGCTGGTGGTTCCCCGGTCGAACGTTGATGACCGTCCTGCCCCTGTATGCGCTGCCGCTCGCCCGCCTTCTCCAGGAGAGCGGGTGGCGGGGGCGGGCGCTCTTCGGTGCGCTGGCGACTTGGTCCCTGGCCATCACGGCAGCCCTCGCCCGGGCGGGCCATGCCGGCGAGATCACCGTCGCCGTCGACCCCTTCGAACTGCGGGCTCCGGTGTTCCGGGCGGCGGCGGTGCTCTTCCCCAACTACACCGCCTGGACGCCCGAGACCTACGGGCTGACGGCCGCCTGGCTCGTGGCCGGTGCCCTGGCCCTCTGGCGGGTGCGGCGCCGGGTGAAGGACCAGGAGCCTCGGAGCGCGCCGCGTAATTGATATCGATGATCCATCTCAGTAAAGTTCGTGGTACATTGGAGCGGGCGGGGAGAGACAGGCGCGGGCCTTGAGGAGGATGCAGCGTTGGCGCTGGCACACCGTTGGCCGCGGGAATTGGAGGCAGGGGAACCCGGGGTCGCCCTGGGCGGCGGCTCCCGGCGCGGGCACGGTCCGGCCCGTCCGCCGGCGACCGTTCTGGTGCCGGCGGGCCTGGTCGTCGCGGCGATGGTGCTGCCCCTGGTGTACCTCGTCCTGCGCACCGCAGGGGCGGCCGGTCAGGTGTGGGAGTTGCTGGCCCGCCCCGCCACCTGGATGATCATGGGCCGCTCCCTCGCCCTGGTGGCCGCCGTGACCGCGGCCTCGGTGGTCGTGGGGGTTCTCGCCGCC
>QGUQ01000376.1 GCA_003242195.1 Bacillota bacterium
CCTCCCCGAAGGCCCGCAACCGAGCGACCAGCCCCGCCAGCCGCGAGGCTGCATCGCGGATCACGTCGTCTTCCAGGTTGTCGCGCCGGAGCAGTTCCCGGGCCACATCGCGCAGCAGTGCTTCCGTCGCTCCCTCGCCCGCCACGGGCACCGCACCCCCGATCCTTGCAAGATTGCAAGATGATGGGCACATCGCGGTCCCGCACGGGATGCCCTGCGGGCTCCCGCTCGGGGCCGGTTGACGGGACAATTCGCCTTTCGCCACCGCCCCCCTACCCGCCGCGGAAGAAACGCTTGATACTCAACTTTGTATATACTATATTGTTCATACAACATTGGGGGTGAGACCCGTGACGCGCCTGGTGCTCCTAGGCCTGCTGGCCCGGCGGCCCATGTCGGGGTATGAGATCCAGCAGTACCTGCAGCTGGTCCGAATCGACCAGTGGAGCAGCATCCTGCCCGGTTCCATCTACCACGCCCTCAAGAAGATGGCGGCGGAAGGGCTGGTGGAGGTTCGGGCCACGGAGCAGACCGGGTTCCGCACCCGCGTGATCTACGCCATCACGCCCGCCGGCCGCGACGAGTACCGCCGGCTGCTCCGGGAGGCATGGCGCACGCCGCCCCGTTCCCTCCCCAGCGACTTCTACCTCACCCTCGGGTTCGTGGACGACCTGCCCCGGGAGGAGGTGGTCGCGGCCCTGGACGAGCAGATCGCCCGCCTGGAAGAACGGCTTCGTGCCTGGAACGAGGGGGAGGCGGCGAAGGCGAAGGGGACCCCGCTGCCCGAGTACGTGCGGGCGGCCTTTGCCAACGGGCGGGAGCACATGGAGGCCGACTTGCGGTTCCTCCGCTACTTGCGCGAGGTGCTACCCCGCACCCCGGCGCAACCCTGGCAGGTACCTCCGATGGACGAGAATCCCGGCCCCCATGGGGCTTTCGCCAAGGACCAAGAGGAGGATTCCCATGAGCGTCCTGATTGAAGCCCGCGGGCTCGTGAAGCGCTACGGTGCCCGCACCGTGGTGCGCCGCGTGGACCTGACGGTGGCCCCCGGGGAGATCGTGGCCGTCGTCGGCCCCAACGGCGCGGGCAAGACGACGACGCTGGAGATGATCCTCGGCATCCGCCGGCCGGACGGCGGCCGGGTCACGTACCGGCTGGGCGATCCCCGGCGGGAGACGGGCGCGCAGCTCCAGGCGACGCCCTTCTTCCCCCACCTCACGGCCGCCGAGAACCTGCAGCTCTTCGCCGCCTTCTACGGCGTGCGCCTGAGCCCCGCCCGGGTGGCGGAATTGCTGGAGGGCTGCGGCCTGGCCGGCGCGGCCCGTACCGAGGCCGCCCGCCTCTCGGGCGGCCAGCAGAAGCGCCTGGCCATCGCCCTGGCCCTGGTCCACCGGCCCAAGGTCCTGTTCCTGGACGAACCGGCGGCCGCCCTGGACCCGCGGGCCCGGCGGGAGGTTCGCGAGCTCATCCGCCGGGTGGCGAGGGAAGGGACGGCCGTGGTCTTCACCTCCCACGACATGGAGGAGGTGGGCAAGCTGGCCCACCGGGTGGTGTTCATCATCGACGGCGAGGTCCGGGCGGCCGGTTCGCCGGCGGAACTGCTGGCGCGGCACGGGGCGCCCACCCTGGAGGATCTCTACCTGCGCCTCACCGAAGGACAGGAGGTATAGCCATGGGCACGGCTTTCCGGATCCTGCTCCGCGGCGCCCTGCGCGACCGCATCTCCCTCGTCTGGGCCGTCCTGTTCCCCGTCGGGCTGCTGGCCGTCCTGGGGTCTTTCTTCCCGGACCCCGCGTACCGGCGGCACCTGGTAGGCGGCACGGTGACGCTGAGCAGCCTCTTCTTCGCCCTGTCGGGTACGGCCTTCGACGTGCTGGCCCAGCGCAACCGGGGGGTCTACAAGCTGCTGCGGGTGACCCCGCTGCGCACCGCCGCCTTCGTCACCGCCCTGGCGGCCGCCCGGGGCGTCGTGACCCTGGCCTGCGCCGGTGCCGTGCTGGCGGCCGGGGCCGTCGCCTGGCACCTGCCCCTGGGCGCGGCGGAGATCCTGCTGCTGGCGCCCGTCCTGGCCGTGGCCACCTTCTGCTTCACCCTGCTGGGGTTCACCATCGGCAACCTGGCGGGCAACGAGGCCCAGACGGCGATGCTCAACAACCTGCTCACCCTGCCGATGGTGTTCGGGAGCGAGGTCTTCTACCGGCTGGACCGGGCGCCGGCCTGGGTGCAGGCCGCCAGCCGCGTCCTGCCCTTGAGCCCGGCCCTGGACGGCGTGCGGGCCGCCCTCGCCGGCCAGCCGGGAGACCTCCTGGGCCCCCTGGCGGCGCTGGCCGGCTTCGCGCTGCTGGCCCTGGGCCTGGCCGTGGTCACCTTCCGCTGGGATCCCCACGCGCCGCTGCGCCGGCCTTCCCTGCAGTCGGGGTGACGGGGGTTACCGGCAGGCAAGCCACGGAGTGATCGCTGAGCGCGGAGACCAAGGGAACACGGAGACGAGGGAAGGGAGGGGCCGCCCCCTCCCTTCCCTCGCGTGGAACGTCAAGACCCTCGTGTGGAGGAAGCTCCGGACGCTCCTTAGAGCCCCATCAACCGGGGTACGGTTCGCCTCCCGGACCGCGACCCGGCCCGGCCATCATGAACAGCCCCCAGA
>QGUQ01000377.1 GCA_003242195.1 Bacillota bacterium
CCAGGGCTTCGCCTTCCCCCGGGGGGCGATGCCCGGCCGGGGAAGGGAGTTTTGCAGCCCCCCGGGGGGCCCCCCGCTATGCCTCCACGCGAAAGACGGCCTCGACCTCCACTGCCGCGTTCAGCGGCAACTCACTCACGCCCACCGCCGACCGCGCGTGCCGGCCCGCCTCACCGAAGACCTGGACCAGGAGGTCGGATGCGCCGTTGACCACCTGGGGTTGACCGGTGAAACCCGGGGCGCTGTTGACGAAGCCCACGACCTTGACCACGCGCCGCACCCGGTCCAGGGAACCCGCCAGCGCGCGCGCCACGGCTAGGATGTTGAGGGCGCATAACCGCGCCGCCTCGTAGCCCTGCTCCGTGGTGACGTCGTCGCCCACCTTGCCCCGGTAAGCGAGCTCGCCCGCCCGCAAGGGCAACTGGCCGGAGACGTACAGCCAGCCGTCCTCCAGGACGCCCGGCACGTAGCTGGCCACGGGCTTGGCCACTTCCGGCAGCGTCAGCCCCAGCTCCGCCAGCCGTTCTTCCACGGACACTGTGAACCCTCCCCCGGCGGGGCTCGGACCCCGCCCCCACTATATTGGCGTGATGCGGCGGGCGGCGTCCACCGCCGTGGTGCCGCCGGGTTGACGGCGCGCGTCAGGGGCCGAAAACGGCGCGGACGACGATGACGGAGACGAGCAGGCCGGCGGCGTCGGCGATCAGGCCGACGGGGAGGGCGTGGCGGGATTCCCGGATGCCCACGGACCCGAAGTAGACCGTCAAGATGTAGAAGGTCGTGTCGGTGCTGCCCTGCATGACCGAGGCCACCCGCCCGACGAAACTGTCGGGTCCCCAGCGGTGGACGAGATCGGTCATGATGCCGAAAGCTCCGCCGCCCGACAAGGGGCGGATCAGGGCCAGGGGGAGCACCTCCCCCGGGATCCCGGCCCGGTCGAGGACGGGCGCCAGCAGCCTCACCAGCCCGTTCATGGCGCCGGACTCGCGGAAGACGCTGATGGCCGCCAGGATGGCGATGAGGTAGGGCAGGATCTGGACGCCTACGGCAAAGCCGTCCTTCGCCCCCTCGATGAAGGCCTCGTAGACCCGCACCCCGCGGGCGTAGCCGTAGACGGGGATGGCCACCAGCAGGACCGGGATCGCCCAGGCCGACACGGCCTGGACCGCTTCCCAGAACAAGGGCCTCACCTCACCGCGGGCCGGGATCCGTTCCCTCCCCGCCGGGCGGTGGCGGCGGCACGGGGGCGAAGGGACGGAGCAGCCGGTCGGCGATCAGGGCAACCAGTGTGGCCACCGTGCTGGCCACCAGGGTGGGCCCGACGATGTCGGCGGGACTGGCGGAGCCGGCGCCCGCCCGGACCGCGATGACCGCGGCGGGGATGAGGGTGACGCCGGACGTCGTCATGGCCAGGAAGGTGACCATGGCGTCGGAGGCGCAGTGCTTGTGGGGGTTGATGCGCTGCAGCTCCTGCATCGCCTTGAGGCCCAAAGGGGTCGTTGCCTGCCCCACCCCCAGCAGGTTGGCGCTCAGGCTCATGAGGACGGCGCCCATGGCCGGATCCCCCGGCGGGATACCGGGGAAGAGCCGGCGCATCACCGGCTCCATGGCGCGGGCCAGGGCGCGGATCAGGCCGGCTTCCTCGGCGATGCGCATGATCCCGAGCCAAAGGGACGTCACGCCCAGGAACCCGATGACCGTCTCCACCGCCAGCCGCGACGAATCCATGACCGCCTCGGTGACCTGCTCCATGCGCCCTGTCGCCGCCGCCACGGCCGTGCCGGCAACGAGCAGCGCGAGCCAGATGCCGTTGATCATTGCCCCGCCTCCCGTGCCGCCGGGCAGGCCCGGCCGGGCACCCTTGGTGTCGGGCACGGGGCCCTGCCGGGCGGGTTTCAGGCCATGGATATGACAGGAGGCGGGACGAAAGACGCGCGGCCGGCGGGCTTGGAGACCGCACCGCTCCCCTTGCCGCGCCGGCCGCCACCGTCACCGTCTTCCAGGCTCCGTCCCGTCGCCGTCCTCGGGGCGCTGCCGGGGTTCGAGGCCGAAGAGCTCGGCGGCATTGCGGTAGAAGATGCGATCGATGTCCTCGTCCTTCATGCCCAGGTAGTAACACGCCCGGAGCTGGTCCTGCAGGTAGCGCACGGCGAAGCCGCGGGGGAACCAGCTCGAGTCCGAGCCGAAGATGATGCGCTCCGGCCCCACGGTCTCGTAGAACTTCTTGAACAGATACTCCAGGGTGAGCTCGCTGTCGTGCCAGCGCATCCACTGGTTCGACCCGGACGTGTCCACATACACGTTGGGGCAGCTCCACATCAGGTGCAGGAGCTCCCGGGGATAGCCGCACCCGAAGTGCGGGATGATGAAGGGAATCTCCGGGAAATCCCGGGCCACCGGAAAGAGGCTCAGCGGGTTGATGCGCTCGTGCCAGGCGATGCCGCCGCCCCGGCCCAGTAGCCCGAAGTGGATCAGCACCGGGATGCGGTGCTCCGCCAGGAACTCCCACAGGGGGCGCACCTCGGGCGCCTCGAACGGGATGGACCAGCGGGGACCGAACATCTTGTAGGCTACGAGGCCCAGTTCCTCGTAGGCCCGCCGCGCTTCCTCCACCGCGCCCGGGGCCGTCGGGTCGTGATGCAT
>QGUQ01000039.1 GCA_003242195.1 Bacillota bacterium
GTAGATGGGCGTTCCATCCCCCGTCCGGAACGTGTCGGGCACCGCCGGCACCTCCCCGCACCGCCACCCGCCCGAACCGCAAGCCGCGCCTTGCAGTCCGGTCCCGCCCCCACCCGCGGGCACGACCCCGGCCGAGCCTTCCGTTAGCCGACATGATCCGGCACCGGCCCTTGACTCGCAACCGGTGCCGGTTCCTCGCCGGCGATGCTACTCCTTCAGCCCCCCCAGGGTGATTCCCTCCATGAAGTACCGCCGGAAGGAGATGAACAGGATCAGGGAGGGCAAGGTGAACAACATGGAGGCCGCCATGACCACGTTCCAGAAGGTATAGTACTCGCTGCGGAAGGCGGTGAGGCCCACCGGCAGGGTATACATGGTTTGTTCCGTCGCGATCACCAGCGGCCACATGAACTCGTTCCACGAACCGATGAACAGGAACATGGCCTGGGCGGCCAGGGCCGGCTTGGCCAGCGGCAGGACGATGCGGAAGAAGGTCTGCAAGCGGTTGAGCCCGTCCAGCTCGGCCGCTTCCTCCAGCTCACGGGGGAAGTTGAGGAAGAACTGGCGCATCATGAACACCCACGTGGCGTTCACCAGCGAGGGCAGGAAGAGGCCCCAATAAGTGTTCACACCCCCCAGGTCCCGGATGATCAGGTACTTGGGCACGATCAGGACCTGGCCGGGAACCATCAGCGAGGCCAGGACGAACCAGAACCAGAACCGCTGGCCGAAGAAGGGGATGCGGGCCAGGGCATAGCCCGCCATGGAGTTGAACAGCAATCCCAGGATCACCACGGTGGCGGTCACCACCGCGCTGTTGAAGAACCAGCGCAGAAACAGGTCGGTGCGGGAGAAGATCAAGCGGTAGGCCTCGAGCGTGGGCTGGTCCGGGATCAGCGCCGTGGGACGGTGGCTCACCTCCTGCAACGTCTTGAGAGACGTCGACACCGCCCAGACGAAGGGCAGGAAGGTGATCACCGCGTACAGGATCAGCACCGCGTAGAGGAGTCCCCACCACAATCTCGCCGGCGACCCGGAGCGCTCTTTCCTCCCGGCCGATGGCGGGTTCTTGACGGTACGGATGGGCATTTGGGCAGTCTCCTTCACGGGTTCCCCTCCCCCCTCGCGGCAGGCCGTTCCCCCTTAGCGGTAACGGCCCTCGCCGGCCAGCGCGCGGTACAGGACGGTCCCGATCATGATGACGACGGCCAAGACGAACGACAGCGCGCCCGCATAGCCGAAATCGAAGTTTCGGAAAGCGTTCTGGTAGATGTAGAGCACCATGGTCAGGGTGGCATTGTTGGGCCCGCCGCTGCCGTCCGAGAAGATGAAGGCCTGGTCGAAGAGCTGGAGCGTCCCGATGATGCCCATGATCACGACGAAGTTGGTGGCCGGCTTGAGCATCGGCAACGTCACGTAGCGCAATTGCTGCCACCAGCTGGCCCCGTCCACCCGGGCGGCCTCGTACAGCGTGCGCGGGATGTCCTGCAAGGCCGCCAGGTAGATCACCATGTACTGGCCGACCGTCGACCAGATGTTCATGATCATGATGGAGACCAGGGCGATCCGCGGGTCATTCAGCCAGTCATAACCGGGCAGGCCCAGGCGGTTCAGGATGGCGTTCAGCAAGCCCGTCTTGCTGTACATCCACATGAAGATCAGGGTCAGCACTGCCGAGGAGGTCACCGTGGGCACGAAATAGGCCACCCGGAAGAACTCGCGGCCGCGGATACCGGTGTTGAGGATCGCTGCCAGCAAAAGCGCGATGACGGTCTGGGTCGGGACCACCACTGCCGCGTAGGTGATGGTGTTGCGCAGTGCGTAACGGACCTTCATGTCCTCCAGCAGGTAGCGGTAGTTGTCAAGGCCCGCGAAGGTCCAGGTCCCCGCCAGCAGGTCGACGCGAAACAGGGAGAGGTACAGGACGTAGACGATGGGAAAGACCACGAACAGCCCCAGGATGACGATCATGGGCGCGAGGAAGATGTAGCCCGTCAGGTGCCGGACGAGCCGGTACCAGCGATTGGAAGAAAGGAGAGGGGCCCGGGGGCCCCTCTCCTCGCTCCGCACCAGCGCCATCACCGCCCGATCTCCTTCTCCGCCGTCGCCGCGGCCTCCTTGAGCGCGTCGGCCACGCTCTTCTGGCCGGCGAAGACGGCTTCCATCTGGTTGTTGAAGTTGTTGTTGATCACGGCGAAGTGGAGGCCCAGCTGCCAGGGACGGGCGTAGGCCGCGCCGGCGATGAACGCCTTGCGCAAGGGATCCTGGTCGTACTTATGGGCCTGCGCCACCGACTTGCGCGACGGGAGGGCGATGCCGAGGCTGGTCCAGGTCTTCATGCCGTCCTTGCCCGTCAGATAACGGATGAGCTCCCAGGCCGCCTCCTTGTTCTTGGCCTGCTTGTTCATCACGTAAGCGACGGTAAAGGCGTAGGTGACCTTGTTCTGCCCGTCTTTCGAGGGGAGCTCGGCCACGCCGTACTCGACCTCGGGGTAGTTGTCCTTCAGGAACGGGATCGCCCACGGCCCCTCGATCACCATGCCGATGTTGCCCTTGCCGAAGGCGTCGCCCGTCCACCCGGCGCCGATGTCCTGGGGCCGGACGGCCACCTTGTGCTTGAGGGCCAGGTCGACGTACCACTGCACGCCCTCCACGGCCGCGGGCTCGTCATAACGGACGTCCTTGCCCGTCTCGTCCACGATCTCGCCACCGTTGCCGTAGATGAAGATGCCGGCGCGGTCGAGACCGTGCTGGATGGCCAGGCCCCACTGGTCGGGCTTGCCGTCACCGTTGGTGTCCTTGGTGAGCTTCTTGGCGTACTCCAGGAGTTCGTCCCAGGTCTTGGGCGGCTCCTTGAGACCGGCTTCCTCGAACAGCTTCTTGTTGTAGAACAGCGCCAGCGTCGAGTAGTCCTTGGGCAGGCCGTAGATCTTGCCCTCCCAGCGGAAGGCGTTCAGCAGGTTCTCCTCGAAGTCCGCCAGGTCATCCTCCGGCTTGATGTAGCCGTCCAGGGGCTCCAGCAGGCCCCGCGACATCATCGCCGGCGCCTCGGACGAGTCGAGGTAGAACACGTCCGCAGCCTGGCCGCCCACCAGCCGGGTCTGCAGCACGTCCATGTAGTTCTCGTTGATGGGCTCCCACTTGACGTCGATGTTGGGGTGCTTCTTCTCGAACTCGTCCAGGACTTTCATGAACAGCTCGGTCTCGGTGGGCGAGGACCCCCAACCGGTCAGGGTCACCGTCACCTTCTCCGTCGAGCCGCCCTGGGCGCCCGAATCGGCCTGCTGGTCCCCGCTCCCCTGGTCCCCCTGCCCCGAGGACCCGCACGCGGCCAGGACCATGGCCAGAACGACCAGGACGGTCATCACGGCAAGACGCCACCGCTTGATTCTCATCGGTCCTTCCCCTCCCTCGAGATGGAGATGGATGCGGTTCCTCCCGGGGGTCCATCCCCCGGATGGACCTGCCTGGATTCAACCGGTGACGACCCGGGCGCCGGTGGTGTTCTCCAGGATCTCCACCGTCGTGCCCGTACCGCCCCGCCCCATGCCGGGATCGCCGGCTTCGGCAATCCCGTCGGGGTGGCGGCGCACCTCGAAGGACAGCCGCCCCTTGCCGACGTGCAGGCCCAGGACCCGCAGCCCGCCGAGCCAGGCGGGCAGCACGGGCCGGAGGCGGATAACGCCTCCGGGTACATCGGGCTCAAGGCCCAGCAGGGCCCGGAGGAGCAGCAAGGGAGCCCCCGCCGCCCACGCCTGGGGGGAGCAGGCGACCGGGTAGGGGACGAACCGGTGCCCGGGCTCGGCGGGAAAACCGCACCAAAGCTCGGGCAACCGGTAGTACTCCGCCTGCTCGGCTACGGCCAGGATGCCGGCCAGGATACGGTGCACGGCTTCGTGGTGGCCGTGCCGGGCCAGCCCCCAGGCGATCAGGCTGTTGTCGTGGGGCCAGACGCTGCCGTTGTGGTAGCTGACGGGGTTGTAGGCCCGCTCCCGGCTGCTCATGGTGCGGATGCCGTAGCCGGAGAAGAGATCCGGCTCCAGCAGTCGGCGGGCGACGCGGTCCGCCTTGTCCCGGTCCAGCAGATCGGTGATCAGCAAGTGCCCGGGATTGGAGGTCAGCACCGCCACCCGCCGCTTCTCCCCGTCCAGGGCGAGGGCCACGAACCCTTCGTCCGCCATCCAGAAGGCATCGGCGAATCGCTCCTTGAGCCGCGCCGCCGCCTCGTCCAGGCGCGCGGCTCGCTCGACATCCCCCCATTCCCGGAAGATCCGGCTCCACTGGCGCAGGGCCTCGTAGACATACCCCTGCACCTCGCAGAGGGCGATGGGGCCCCGCGCCAGCGTGCCGTCACGGTGAATGACGGAATCTCCTGAATCCTTCCACCCCTGGTTGACCAGGCCGCCGCCGGCGGTCCCGCGGTACTCCACGAACCCATCCCCATCGACGTCGCCGTATCGCTCGATCCACTCCAGGGCGGCCAGGACGTGGGGGCGCAGGCTCTCGGCGAAGGCCCGGTCTCCGGTCCAGCGGTAGAGCTCGGCGGCCAGGATGAGAAAGAGCGGCGTCGCATCGACGGTGCCGTAGTAGCGGTCGAAGGGGATCTGGCCGGTGTTGGCCAGTTCCCCGAAACGAACCTCGTGGGGGATCTTGCCCGGTTCTTCTTCCCGCCGGGGGTCGACGCGGGTCCCCTGGAGGCGGGCCAGGGTGCGCAGGGTGCCCCGGGCCAGTTCAGGCTGGAAGGGCAGGGCCTGGAGGGCCGTGATCAGGCTGTCGCGGCCGAAGGGTACCGCGAACCAGGGAATGCCGGCCACGGGGAAGGGGCCGTGGCCCAGGTCGGTGGTCAGCATGCGCAGGTCGGCCAGACCTCGCTCCAGTAGGCGATTGAAGACATCGTGCCCCGACTCGACCCGCGGCAGCGCCTCCCACCATTCCCGGTACGACTGCTCGAGAACCGCCAGCACGTCGTCCAGGGACGGTGCGGCGGGCGTCAGGCGATGCCCCTCCTCCGTCTCCCGCCCCTCCTCCCGGCCGCGGAGCGCCGGTCCACCGGTCGCGGCGCCGGTGGGGACACCCCCGATCACCGGTTCCACTGTCAGGGTGATCTCCTTGCACTCTCCGGGCTCCAGGCGGAATAGGAACCGGTAGCCATCATCCCAGCTCGTCGCCGGTTCGCTAAAGCGAACCCGCGTCTCCCTTTCCACGCCGTCGGCTCCCCGGTACCGGATGCGCAGCTCCCGGGCGTTGCGCACCTGGCCGGTCACCGAGCCGGTACGGGCGCCGCGGAAGCCGCGGACGACGAACATGTCGGCGAAATCGGCATCGACCTCATAGACGACCTCCACCACCTGCCCGGAGCGATGGTGGTTGGTGACCGTCAGGCGCTCGTAGAGAACGCCGCGGGAAATGGCCCGCACCCGTTCCAGGGTCAGGGAGTCCCGGGCCAGCCCATGGGGACCGCCGCCGGTTTCCGGGGGGTTCAGGAGCAGGATGCGGGCCGCGTAGTTGCGGTCCGACTCCGACCGCAGGACCAGGGGAGGTGCACCGTTGATCCGAAGTTCGAAACGGCTCAGGAACCGGGTGTCCCGGGTGTAGAGGCCCAGTCCTCCGGGACCACCGGCGGGGATATCCCCTCGTTCGTCGGTGAGCAAGAACGTGTCGTCTTCCTTGATGACCCGAAGCGGCACGAAGGTTGACGCTCCTCTCCGCTGCTGGTGCGCCTGAGGGGATGCGCGGCGCCCGGTCCAAAACGTCTTGGCAGGGTTGGCAAGGAGGCCCAAAACGTTTTCGGCATTCCCAGCCCCAACCGGCGGCCCGCGGGCTGCCGCCCGCAACCCCTGACCGCCTTCCTCGGCCCCAGGAACGATCTCGGCCGGACCAAGCACCATCTAGGTCCGCGGCGGCGCCACGCTGGCCCGCTCCACCAGTTCCACGTCCAGGACGACCCGGCGCTCCTCCGCCGTCCCCTCCAGGATGCCGATGAGCAACCTCGTAGCGGCGGCACCCATCTCGTAGATCTGCTGCCGGATCGTCGTCAGCGGCGGCGTGACGTACTGGGCGAGGACGATGTCGTCGAAGCCGACCACCGAAAGGTCCTCGGGGACCCGGCGCCCTGCCTCCCGGGCCGCCCGGATGGCCCCGATGGCCATGCGGTCGCTGGCGCAGAAGACGGCCGTGACCTCCCGGTCGCGCTGCAGCAGGTCCGCCACCACGCGGCGGGCCTGTTCTTCCTCGAACCCTCCGTCCAGCACCCGCTGGGCGGGGAGGGGGATGCCCCATTCGGCACAGGCCCTGCGCACGCCGGCCAGGCGGTGGCGGCTGACGTCCGCCCGGTCGTGGCCGTTGACGAAGGCGATGTGCCGGTGGCCTTGCCCGGCCAAGTGGTCGATGGCTCGGCGGGCACCCTCGGCGTTGGCCGAGGTCACGTAGCCGACGTTCTCGCCCTCCAGCGCCACGTCGATGAAGACGCAGGGGATCTCGGCCTCCAATACTTCCCGCAGGTAGGGGTCGTCGAGCCGCAGGCCCATGACGATGACCCCGTCCACCTGCCGCTCGTGGCACAGATCCCGGTAGGACTTGCGGCGTTGCCGCGACGGGTTCGTGTGGAACAGGATGAGCTCGTAGTCCTGGTCGGCGGCTGCGTCGTTCATCCCGCACAACAGTTCAAGGACGAACCCGTCGGCGCTGCCGTCACGCCGCAACCCCGAGATGAGAACCCCGAGCGTCCGTGTCTTCTTGGTGACCAGGCTGCGGGCGATGGCGTTGGCGCGGTAGCCCATCTCCCGGGCGACCTGCAGCACCCGCCGCCGGGTGTCGGGGCTCACGTCGGGATAACCGTTGAGAGCCCGGGACACCGTGGTGATGGACACGCCCGCCCGCCGCGCCACGTCTTTGATCGTCACCATGGGTTAGGAATTCACCGAAAACGTTTTCAATCCTTCTGTGGCCCAGCAAAGGACGGCAGGAACTGGCTACCCCACGACATTCGCGCTAGGATGGCATCGACAGGCAGTGACACCCCCACCGCCTTGACCGTGCAGGATCCCGTTGGCGGCTCGGCGGCCTGGCCCGGCCACGGCCCGCTCACGCACGCCGGCGGTTGGCGATGGGGGGCGCAGGATGGAGCACGATGTCATCGTGGTCGGCGGCGGCATCGCGGGCTTGGCGGCCGGAGCCCTCCTGGCGGCCGGGGGGGCCCGCGTGCTGGTGCTGGAGGGGCGGCCCGTGCTGGGCGGGCGGGGCCTCGTGGTCCGGCAGGGCGGCTTCACCCTCAACTACGGATACCATTTCATCCTGGGCGCCTGGGGGAGTCCCCACGCCCGGGTCTTGAAGCGCCTCGGGCTGCGGGTTCATGCCCGCCGGACGTGGGCCGGCGGGTTCGCCCGCGCCCGGCGAGGAAAGCTACAGCGGTTCCCCGCGGAACCGCTCTCCATCTTCCGCTTCTTCGGCCTCCGCGACGGGTGCGGCTACCTGGGGAAGGGCCTGGGCTGGCTGTCCAAGCCGCCTCGGCCCTACATGACGACCCGCCTGGCGGACTTCCTGGCCGAAGAAGGAGTCTCGCCGGCGGTGGCCGAGTGGCTCCTGGACATCATCCGCGCCATCGGGTTCACGGCCCACCCCGAGCGGTTCTCGGCCGGCCACTTCCTGGAATTCGTCCGCTTCAACGCCCGCCACCAGTTGCGACCGTCCCTGGTCCTGCCGTGGGACGAGATGTTCGAGGGCCTCCGCTCCGCCATCGTCGCCCGCGGCGGCGAGACGCGGTTGCGGACGGTCGTGGACCGCGTCGAGATCTCCGGCGGCCGGGCCGCTGGCGTCTGGACAGGTGGCCGGCTCCTGAAGGCCCGGGTGGTCATCGTGGCGGTTCCTCCCCAACAGGCGGCCCGCCTCCTGCCGTCGGGCGTGTTGGAGGGACCGGGCGGGCGGCCGGTGGCCGAGCTGCGGCCGACCTCCGGCATCTCCCTGGACTTGGGCGTGGAAGGCCAGTGGCCGCTCCCCTGGATCGCCGTGGACCTGGCGGAAGAGGGCATCGTGCTGGCCCGCCATTCCCACGTCAACCCCGACCTGGCTCCCCCGGGCCACACGCTGTTCCAGGCCATGCGCTTCGTGGACGCGGCCGAGCTGCACGACCGCGGCAGGGTCGAGGCGCACAAGCAAGCCCTGCTGCGGGCGGTGGAAGCGGTGTACCCGGGGGCCACGCGGCGGGTCGTCCTCCAGCGCTGGCTCGTCCGGCCTGTGCTCACCGCCGCCGAGCACGCAGCGGACCAGCCCTGGCCTTCCCTGCCCCCGGTCCAGGTCCCCGGCATCCCCAATCTGCTGTTCTGCGGTGACGGCTACCGGGCCCCGGGCGAGCTGTCCAACGGGGCCGTCCACAGCGCGGAAGAAGCGGCCCGGATCGCTGCCTCCCTGCTACGGGCGGCGCCCCCGCGGCGGGCCGGCTGACGGGCGACGGGGCTGCCGGACCTTGTAACGGTCGCTGGCGCGCGGTGACCGCCGTCCTGGGCGGGCGCCTCCGCACGGCACCCGCCTGGGGTGGTTGTCACTCCGACACCTGCTCGGGGAACGGCTCCAAGGTGACCGGGACCTCCAGGTTCCTCCCCGCCCGGTTGATGCGCAGGACCACCTGGTCCCCCACCCGCTTGGTGTCGAGGTAGGCCGAGAGCTCGGGCACATCGCGTACCTCCCGGCCGTCGACGGCCAGAATCACGTCGCCGCCGACGGGGATCCCGTCCTGGCCCCGGGCCGGTTGCAGTCCGGCCTCGGCGGCTGGGCTGCCGGGGAAGACCCGGATCACCTGAATGCCCCGGTCCACCGCCAGCCCGCGCAGCTGCGCCGTCTCGGCATCCACCGGGAGGCCGGCGACGCCGATCCAGGGGTGCCTGATCACCCCGCCGGCCAGGAGCTGGTCCATCTCCCGGCGCACGATGTTGATGGGTACGGCGAAGCCGATACCGATGAAGCCGGCGGAGTCACCGACGCCGGAATTCGATAGAATGGCCGTGTTGATGCCGATGACCTCGCCCCGGGCATTGACCAGCGCCCCGCCGGAGTTCCCCGGGTTGATGGCGGCGTCGGTCTGGATCACCTCGCGGATCACGCGGCCGTTGGGAGCCTGCAGGTTGTCCCGGTGCAGGCCGCTGATGGTGCCGGTGGTGGCCGTCTTGGGCAGGCCGAAGGGATAGCCGATGGCCATCACCGGCTCGCCCACCCGGATGGCGTCGGAGTCGCCCAGCTTGGCGGGGCGTACCTTGTCCCCAGGCAGGTCGGCCCGCAGCAGCGCCAGGTCGTGGCTGGGGTCCACGGAGACCACCTCCGCCGGCACCCGCGTGCCGTCGTCCAGCACGATCACCAGCCGGGCGGCCCGCTGGACCACGTGGTAATTGGTGATCACGTGACCCCGGTCGTCCAGGACCACGCCGGACCCCGAACCCTCCTGGCGGACCACGCCGAGCCAGGGGTTGAAGGCCTCGGCCGTCTTCACCACCTTCACCACCGACGGCGCGGCGTAGTCGAAGACGGCGGTGAAATCCACCGCCTCGCCGCTGGACACCGGCGGCGGGGGCTGTGGGTTCCGATCCTGGCTGCCGGAGGCTCCCTCCTGAGGCACGGCAACCGGCGGTCGCACTCCGGCGTTCCCCCAGAGGCCGAAGGCGTACCCGAAGGCGGTCCCGCCCACCAGCCCTCCGATGATGGCCGCCGCCAGCAGGGACAGGAGGAACCAGCCCCGCCGGGGTCGCCCCCGCCCGGGCGACTCCGGCCCGGCCTGCCACGTCTCTGACTCTTCAGCCGCCCGCCAGGTGGAACCCGTCCGGAGACTCGCGTCCGGCCCGGGGCCAAAGCCCCCCGAGACTTCCTCGTATCCCGCTGCATCCTCGCCAGCACGGCCTTCCTCGTTACCCGGGAGGGGCAGGTCGCCAGCCGTTAAGCCCGAACCGGTACCCGGCGTAACGGAGCCGGGAGGGGTCGAAGCCCCTCCTTCACCGGGCGAGCCCCCACCGGCCACCGGTGCCGGGGCGTCCTCCGGTGACACCCCTGCTTCGGGCTCGTCCCCGCCGAGGCCGCGGGAAGACTGGTGCTCGTCGTAACGGTCCTCGTCCCCGGTCATGACTCCAACCCTCTTCCCCGCCCGCGCAGGCGCGCGGGCCCGGATCTTCGTCCAGGCATCAAGCTGGGAGACGCCAACGATCTGGACAACTCTAGTCTAGCATGGCTGCCCCGTCCACCGAGGAACCGTCACCCCTAGGAGCGGCGGTGCGGAGGGAGAACCGCATCAAGGCCGACCCACTCCGCGCCCTAAGGGACGGCGCCCCGGGGACACCCTCCGGGGCGCCACAGGCCGACCCCGCCGGTCCATGACGAGCCCCCCGGCAACGGTCCCCGGGCCCAAAACGGCGGCGGACGCCGAGCGGCCCGGGGCCCCCGCCGGCCACCCGCCCCCGGGG
>QGUQ01000378.1 GCA_003242195.1 Bacillota bacterium
CCTCCGCCCGCTCCCGGGCCCGCTCGGCGTTTCCGGTGACCGCCTCGACCACCTGGTTCATCCGGTCCAGGAGCTGGGAAGTGGCCTGGATCTCACCGGCCGTCTGCTGGGCGCCGGCGGCGATCTCCTGGGTGGTCCGCCGCAACTGCTCGATGGTCTGCCGGACTTCCTCCGAAGCCTGGGCCTGCTCGGTGACGCCGGCGGCCACCTGGCTCACCGCCTGGGCCGCCTGGCTCGCCCCGGCGGCCGACTGCTCGGCAACCGATTCCAACTCGCGAGCCGCTTCCAGAACCGTGTGGGTTGATTGGCTCACCGCATGGAACAACCCGCGCAAGCCGTCGACCATCTTGCGGAAGGCCCGCGCCATGTCCCCGATCTCGTCGCGATTGCCGATCTCCGGCAGAGAGACGCTCAGATCGCCATCGGCGATGCGCTGTGCCGTGATCGCCATCTGCCGCAAAGGGGGAACGATAACGCGGAACCACAGCCCCCCGAGGGCGATCGCCCCCATTACTGCCAGGAGGGCGGCGCCCACCAGAGTGGACCACGCCCGTCGCTCGATCGTACGTTGCATGTTCTGTGTCTCTGTAACCAGGTCATCACCGAGCGCCACAAGCTCGTTCAGCGCCTCTTGCAGATTTGTTTGCGTCTCTTCAACGGTTTGAAGGACTTGTCGACCTTCCGCCTTGGTATAATCCGTCCGCGAAAACAGTGGCTGGGTCATTTCTCGATAGCGCTGGGCGTTCGTCATCGCCCTGTTCGTAAGCTCTTTCCACCGGTCCGTTCTCGCGTGCGATTGCAACTCATTCAGGATGTCACCGAGTTCCTTGGCTGCCTCTTCTGCCGTCTGCTGTAGGGACGCGTCACCTCCGATGACGAAATCGTGCACAGCTGCAAATTGGCGTTCCGCCAAGCGTAGTGCACGCTCGGATAGAATTTGCACATTGCGAGCGTTGTTGACGTCATCGGAGAGACGGCGCAGGTGCTGAATGGTAATCAAGCTTTGGTATGTTACGATGCCAAACAAAATTAAGGCTACACCAAAGGACAAGGCTAGCTTGGTAGAAATGCTGAAGCGGATTGTCCTCATGCGGCCTGCGCCCCCTGATTGTAAACGTTTCAGCAACTAACCATGGCTGATCGTCCGACGCCTGTGGCGCCTCCATGGTTCACGCCGATGCAGTTCTACTTCGATTGCTTAGGGCGAATCGTATTTCCACCCCCTTGTCACGGAATGGTTTCATCCGCTATGCGCCTCCTGTCTCTCAAATACGTAATACCCGTGTTACCACAGCCCCCGTCCGATACGATACGTGGCACACAAACGATAGTGATTCGGGTCCGGTCTGCGCAGGGCCAATACGGCTCGCCTGTTCTCTTTCCCGAAAAACGGAAAAGGGATGGTAGCGGCAGGGCGGATACCACGAGTCCACGCATGCCATCGACGGGGCATGTGAATAGTTAGGCTAGGTGCGGATTGGCAGTAACAGACGGAATACATGGCTTGGCCTTGACATCCTGAGGAAAGAGGTTGACACGGTACGTTTTCTTGGTTGAACGATCCATTTATCTAGGTCTTCGGATAAGGACCGACTTCGTTTAGACGTGGGGTGCCGCGGACCCGGGACGAGGTGGTCCAGGTGCGGTGGGGGGGCGTACAAGGGCCGTGAGCGCGCGGTGCGGCATCACCCGGTGCGGGGAGGCAGCTCCACCTCGAAGCGCGCCCCCCGCGGGTCACGATTGGCGGCCCGGATCCGGCCGCCGTGGCGCTCGACGATCCAGCGAGCCACCGCCAGGCCCAGGCCGAAGCCGCCGGTGGCACGGGATCGTGCCGCGTCACCTCTGTAGAAGGGTTCAAAGACCCGCTCCAGCTCGGCGGGCGGGATACCCGGCCCCTCATCCTCCACGGTCAGCCGGTGGCTGCCCCGCGAGCCTGCTGCGGGTACGAGACGGACGGTAACGGTGGTGCCGGGGTCCGTGTAGCGGATGGCGTTGGACAGCAGGATCAGGACGAGCTGGCGGATGCGGTCCGGGTCCACCTGCGCCGGTATCTGGCCGGGGTCTTCCGCCTGTGGCCGCGCCCGCCTCCCGTTTCCGCGGGGTGCGCCTATCTCATAGACCACCCTCACCCCCCGGGCAGCGGCCAGCGGCTGCGCCGCCCGGACGGCCTCGCCCACCAGGCCGGCGAGGTCACAGAGACGGGTCTCGATCACCGGCTCCGGGCCCTCGTCGCGGGCCAGGGTGAGCAGGTCGTCCACCAGGCGGGTCAGCCGGTCCACTTCCTCCACGATGCCCCCGGCCAACTGCCGCTGCTCGGGCTCCGACAGCTCCGCTTCCAGCAACTCGGCATGGGCGCGGATCACGGCGAGGGGCGTGCGCATCTCGTGGGAAGCGCCGGCGGTGAAGAGCTTTTGCCGCTCCATGGCTTCCCGGATGGGCCGGAGGGCGCGCCAGGCCTGCACGTAGCCGGCCACCGCGGCCAGCCCCACACCCCCTGCACCCGCCAGGACCAGTACGCGAAGCAGGGCCGCCAGGGAGTCCTCCATCGCGCCCAGGGGCAGGGCCACCTGCACCACAGGCGGTTCGGGAAACGGCCCGGCTGTTGCACTGGCTCTTGCTCCCTCT
>QGUQ01000379.1 GCA_003242195.1 Bacillota bacterium
GGCGGTCGCTGGAGACATTCCTCAACCTGGCAGCAAGCGCCGGGGTCACCCTGTGGCGGGTGGGCCGGGATGGGGGACGGCTCCGTGCCCTGATCGGCCTGCGCAGCGTCCCCGCGTTGCG
Source organism: Bacillota bacterium (assembly GCA_003242195.1). GTDB lineage: Bacteria > Bacillota > Sulfobacillia > Thermaerobacterales > Thermaerobacteraceae > ZC4RG37. Next base: position 122 of record QGUQ01000379.1, read on the forward strand.
CTGCGTGGTCCGGTCGGCCCGGTGCCGCGTGCGGTTCGGCCGCCGCTACGGCCTGCCCTTCGCCTGGCGCCGCCTGCGGCGCCGGCGGGTCCTGGTGGCCGGCGCCTTGCTGTGCGGGCTGGTGGTCTATTACCTATCGGGGTCCTTCTGGTTCATCCACGTCCGCGGCCTGGAGAGCCTGCCGGAAGCCGCGCTGCGGCGCGAACTGGCCCGCCTCGGGCTGCGTCCCGGGGTGCGCAAGCACGCCGTGGACCTGCGCTTGCTGGCCGAGCGCCTGCCCCTGGAGGTGCCGGGCATCGCCTGGGTCGGAGTGACCAGCTACGGGGTCCGCGTGGTCCTGGACGTGGTGGAGAAGGAACCGGCGCCCCAGACCGCCGTGCAGGGGCCTGCCCACGTGGTCGCCCGGCGACCCGGGCTGGTGCTGCAGGTGCTGGCCCTAAGGGGAACGCCGGTGGTCCGGGAGGGCGACGTGGTGAGGCGGGGCCAGATCCTGATCCGCGGAGAGTACGGGCCGGCGCCCCGGCCCGAGCGGCGGCCACCGGGTGGCGGCAGCGGCGGGCCGGGGGTGGCGGCCCAGGGCCGTGTCCTGGCCCGAACGTGGTACAGCGAGTACCTGGAGATCCCCCTGGAGGAGATCGTCACGACCCGCACGGGGCGGGTCCTCCGGCGAACGTACTTGCGCATCGGCCCGTGGCTGCTACCGGTATACTGGCAACGGGGGCACCTCTCCCGCTACGAGGTGGAGCGCCGCCGGTTGCTGGCGCTCCCGGGGTGGAGGGATCGCCCGCCGACCGTCGAACTGCTGAGAGAAACCCGTCACGAGGTACAGGTCGTCCGCCGCCCGGTGGACGCCGGGCAAGCTCGCCACCGGGCCGAGCAGCGGGTCATCGCCCGGGTGATGCGGCAGCTGCCGCCCGGCAGCCGGGTGGAAGCCGTGGAGAGCCGGATCGTGCAGCGCGGGGCCGGCTTCATCGGGGTGCGGGCCACCATCCAGGTCATTGAAGACATTGCCGTCCAGCGCCCGTTGCGCCTCCCGAACGGGTGACGGCCGGATTGCCCGGGAGGTGCTCCCTCCCCGGCGGGGCTTCCCGCTCCCGCGCCCCGCAGCCGGTGACCCGCTTGTGGCGGAGGGTGCGAAGGAGGGCGATGGGCTCGTTGCCCGCAGCGCAGCAGCCGAACGGGGCGGCATCGCAGGGTAGTCACGTGGCGACCATCGACATTGGCGATCACACGGAGGCGTTGTTGCTTTTCGGGCGCGAGGACCAGAACCTGCGCCTGATCCAGGACAGCTTCCCCGTGCAGATCGTTTCCCGCGGCGACCGCATCAGCGTGCGCGGCGAACCCGAGGACGTGCGGCGGGTCACCGCCCTCTTCGAGGGCCTGCTCCAGCAGGTGCGTCGCGGCGCCGCCCCGGGCCCGGAGGACGTCCGCTACGCCATCGAACTGGCCCGGGAGGGTCGGGCGGACCAGGTGGGCGAGATGGCCGAGGACGTCATCGTCGTCACCGCCCGGGGCAAGCAGATCCGGCCCAAGACCCTCGGGCAGCGCCGCTACGTGGAGGCGATCCGCTCCAACGGCATCGTCTTCGGGATCGGGCCCGCGGGAACGGGCAAGACCTACCTGGCCATGGCGGTGGCCATCGCCGCCCTGAAGGCCCACGAGGTCGCCCGCATCATCCTCACCCGTCCCGCGGTGGAAGCCGGGGAGAAGCTGGGTTTCCTGCCCGGCGACCTTCACGAAAAGGTCGATCCCTACCTGAGGCCCCTTTATGACGCTTTGTGGGACATGCTGGGCGTCGAGACCTTCCAGAAGTACATGAGCCGCGGTCTCATCGAGGTCGCGCCCCTGGCTTACATGCGCGGGCGGACGCTGGACGACTCCTTCATCATCCTCGATGAGGCCCAGAACACCACCCCCGAGCAGATGAAGATGTTCTTGACCCGGCTCGGCTTCGGGTCGCGCGCAGTGGTGACGGGCGACGTGACCCAGGTCGACCTGCCCCGCGGGCGCCATTCGGGGCTGGCCCACGTGCAACAGGTGCTGCGGGGCATCAAGGGCATCGAGTTCGTGTACCTGACGGAGCGCGATGTGGTCCGCCATCCCCTGGTCCAGCAGATCATCCTGGCCTACGAGCGCTACGAGGCCCGGGAAGCCGGTGAGGACCGCGAGACCCGGAAGGAACCCGACAACGGCCGCAGCCATGATGCGGGGGATCCCCGATAAGGGGGCCCGGTACCGGCGGGGTGGCGTGCCGGTGCCGGGTTTCGAAGCATAGATGAACATCGTGGAACGTCAACCGACCGGGCGGGCGGTAGGTTGTCAACCGCCCGCCCGGCATGACGGCGAGCCTACCTGGGAGTGGACAAGGATGCCCGGTCGATTCGCGGACCTGGGCCGGTGGCTAGACCGGATGCTGCAAGGCCGTTGGCGCGCGCTGCCGTTCGCCAGGGGCCTTTGGCCGGCCTATTTTTTTGGTTCTTTTTCACATTCTCCAGCCCACAGA
>QGUQ01000040.1 GCA_003242195.1 Bacillota bacterium
CCGGGGGCCGGGCCCTGGAAGGGTCATGGCCCCCGGCCAGCGCGAGGCCATACCGCTGCTCCAAGGTGGCGAACAGGCCGTGGCGGGTGAAGTCCACCCGCTCAAGCCCGGGCGCCAGCCGTCGGGGCACGTAGTTTTCCATGTAGGCCACGGGGCGGGACTCCACCAGCCGGATGCGGGCCAGGGAAACCACGGGCTCGTCGGGGGCGAGTCCAAGGAAGGAAGCGACGCGCGGCTCGGCAGTCGTGACCTCTTGCCGCAGAACCCGCGTGCTGTAGGGGATGCCGCGTTCCTCCAGAAGCTCGGAGAAGGCCGCCAGCCGCTGGGCCAGGGGTTGCTCGATGCCCTGCCCGGTGACGAACGTGCCCTTGCCGTGGATCTGCTCGAGGACTCCTTCGGCCACCAGTTCCCGGATGGCCCGGCGTAGGGTTCCCCGGCTGACACCAATGGCGGGTGCCAGTTCCTCCTCGGCAGGCAGCTTGTACCGGCGGGGCCAGCGCCCGGTGCGGATCTCCTCCAGCATCCACTCCTTGATCTGGATATACAGGGGCACGGAGCTATTACGGTCGAAGGACGGTACCTGCACGCCGGCGGATCCCCCCCCGAGCCCGCGGGTACCCGCGGCCGGCGAGCATGAGCCAGGCCGCGGGCACCCGGAGACCATACCCATGGACCCCAGCAGAAGCGGGGCAGGTAGTCGTCTATAGACGTATACCTGCCTGGGCCGTTGGCAGGGTATCACGGCACCCGCGCCGTGTCAAGATCCACGGCCGCGGTCATTCTCTGCCCTCAGCTCGCCAGGACCGGCAGCGCCCCGGGCGGCCGTCGCTGAGGAATACAGCGGAAGCAGGCAGGAGTCGCCTGGAACAAGTTGCAAGAAGTGCGGGCAGGAAGTAGGGACGGAGGGCACCACCTGCGAACCAACCGGCCAAGGACCGATCCGAAGGGGGCGGTGCTGGTGAAGGACGACCTGTCGGCCGCTCGAGCGCAAGCGTGCCCGGTGCCGGGCACCGCGGCCCAGCCCGCCACGGTGCGGGTCGCGGTGGTGCAGGCGGCACCCGTGATCCTGGACCGGGAAGGGACCACGCGGAAGGTGTGCCGGTTGATCGAAGAAGCGGGCCAGCGGGGGGCGCGCCTGATCTTGCTCCCCGAGGCCATGATCCCCGCCTACCCGAGGGGCATGACCTTCGGCACCGTGGTGGGCCACCGCAGCGACAAGGGGCGGCGGGCCTACGCCCGTTACTGGGACCAGTGCGTGGACGTGCCGGGCCCCGTGACCGAAGCCATCGGCGCCGCGGCACGGGCGGCGGGCGCCTACGTGGCCATCGGAGTGGTGGAGCGGGTCAGCACCTACCGGGGCGGAACCCTCTACTGTACCCTGCTCTACTTCGGCCCGGACGGCCGGTTGCTGGCTAAGCACCGCAAGCTCAAGCCCACGGGTGCCGAGCGCCTGGTCTGGGGCGAGGGCGACGGCAGCACCCTGGCGGCCATCCAGACCGAATTCGGCATCGTAGGCGGGCTGATCTGCTGGGAGAATTACATGCCCCTGGCCCGAATGGCCATGTACCACAAGGGCGTCGACATCTACCTGGCCCCGACGGCCGACGCCCGCGATTCGTGGCAGGCCACCATCCGTCACATCGCCTGTGAGGGTCGTTGCTTCGTCCTGTCCTGCAACCAGTTCGTCACCCGCGACATGATGCCGGCGGACTGGGAGGACATCGGCCCCGGCCCCGAGATCCTCTGCCGCGGCGGAAGCGCCATCGTCGACCCGCTGGGGAATTACCTGGCCGGGCCCCTGTACGATCGCGAGGGCATCCTGGTGGCGGATCTGGACCTTCAACGGATCACCGAAGCCCGGTACGACTTCGATCCCGTAGGCCATTACAACCGGCCCGACATCTTCCGGTTGCTGGTGAACGAGGAACCGATGCCTCCCGTCCAACACACCGCCCTGACCGGGTCGCCCGCCGCGCCAGCGGGATCTTCCCCCGGCCCCGACAACCGGGACCGGGTGCAGGAGAGCCATCTCGCCGACGGCGGGGAGGTTGGGCGCAATGACCGGCAGCAGGCCTGGGACGCCACCGCCTGACGGAACGGAGGCGCCGCCGGGTGCGCGGACCGGCGTCCCATCGCCCGCCGGTTCGCCCGAACCCGCGCCCCGGAAGCAGGGCAACCTGGCCGAGGTAGCCGCCGTGTTCCTCCGCCTGGGTATCCTCGGCTTCGGGGGCCCCGCCGCCCACATCGCCATGATGCGGGAGGAAGTGGTGGTCCGGCGGCGGTGGCTGGACGAGGGGCGGTTCCTCGACCTGCTCAGCGTGACGCATCTGATCCCCGGCCCCAACTCCACGGAGCTGGCCATTCACCTGGGCTACGAGCGGGCGGGCTGGCGCGGGCTGGTGGTGGCGGGCAGCTGCTTCATCCTGCCGGCGGCCCTCACGGTGCTGGCGCTGGCCCACCTTTACAGCACCTTTGGCGCGACGCCCGAGGCGGACCGGTTCCTCTACGGCGTCAAGCCGGTGATCCTGGCCATCGTCGCCCACGCCCTGTGGGGCCTCGGCCGGTCGGTGCTGGGCGACCGGGAGGGGGCGCCGGTGCGGGCGGCGCTCGCCGCCGCCGTCCTGGTGTTGTACCTGACGGGTGTGCACGAGCTGGCGCTGCTCTTCGGCGCCGCCCTGGCCTACGCGGCGGCACGCCGCGCCGGCCGGACTCCCGGGGCCGCCGTCACCTCCCTGTCGGCAACCGGGGCGCGCCCTCGACTCGCCGCCGCCCTGCTGGCGGCGGGAAGCGGCGCGGCCATGGTTCCCTACAACCCCGGCACCTTGTTCCTGACCTGCCTGAAGATCGGCTCGGTCCTCTACGGCAGCGGCTACGTCCTGCTGGCCTTCCTCCGCAACGACTTCGTACTGCGCCTCGGCTGGCTGACCGACGGCCAGCTGCTGGACGCCGTAGCCGTGGGCCAGGTCACTCCCGGACCGGTGTTCACCACCGCCACCTTCGTCGGCTACCTGGCCGGCGGCTGGACGGGGGCGGCGGCGGCGACCGCCGGCATCTTCCTCCCATCCTTCTTGTTCGTCGCCGCCATCCGGCCGCTGGCGGACCGCCTCCGCCACTGGCCGCTGACCTCGGACCTACTGGACGGCCTCAACGTGGCCTCTCTGGCCCTGATGGCCGGAGTCACCCTCCAGCTGGCGCGGCAGGCCCTGGTGGATGGGCCGGCCGTGGCGCTGTTCGCGGGTGCCCTGGTCCTGCTCGCGCGGGCGCGTGTGAACTCGGCGTGGCTGATCCTGGCCGGCGCCGCCCTGGGCATGGCCGCCGCTTCCCGGGCTGCTTGACCAAGATGCATGAAGCTTTCAGGGCCGATGGGATGCAACGAGGCGGCGCGCCCGCGGCAGGCGCGCCGCCTTCCCTCGCCATCCCCCTCGCCCCCCACCGGGGACCGGAGGGCACCGCCCGGGGCGGAGACCGGCACCGGCTGAGGCGCCGGGGCCGCCGGCGAGACCACCGACCTCATTCCACCGTGACGCTCTTGGCCAGATTCCGCGGCTTGTCGACGTCGGTGCCTCGGGCCACGGCGGCATAGTAGGCCAGCAGCTGCAGGGGAACGGCAGCCACGACGGGCATCAGCAGGGGGTGAACCACCGGCAGCTTCACCGCCTGGCGGGCGTAGCGATCGATGCCCGTCAGGTCCCGGCGGGCGAAGGCGAACACCTCGGCGCCCCTGGCCCGCACTTCCTCGATGTTGCTGATCATCTTCTCCCGCAAGTCGGGCTGGGTGACCAGGGCGACCACCGGCGTGCCCTGCTCGATCAGGGCCAGGGTGCCGTGCTTGAGCTCGCCGGCAGCATAGGCCTCGGCGTGGATGTACGAGATCTCCTTCAGCTTGAGCTGGCCCTCCAGGGCCGCGAAGTAGTCCAGCCCGCGGCCGATGAAGAAGGCGTCGTGCCAGTCCCGGGCCAGGTCACCGATGGCGCGCATCTCGTCCTCCAGCCCCAGGGCGGCCTCCACCGCTTCCGGCAGTTGCCGCAGCGCTTCGATGAGGTTGCGCCGCCCCAGCGGCCCGGTGTGGCCCGTGATCTCGGCCAGATGGATGGCCAGCAGGGCCAGGGCCACCACCTGCGTGGTGTACGCCTTGGTGGAGGCCACGGCGATCTCCGGTCCCGCCCAGGTGTAGACGACGTCATCGGCCTCCCGCGCCACCGAGCTGCCCACCACGTTGGTGATGGCCAGGATGCGGGCACCCCGCCGCCGGGCCTCCCTCATGGCGGCCAGCGTATCGGCCGTCTCGCCCGACTGGCTGATGGCGACGAACAGGGTCCTTTCATCCACGAGGGGATCGCGATAGCGGAACTCCGAGGCCAGCTCGGTCCAGGCCGGGATCCCCGCCAGCCGCTCGATCAGCCGGCCGCCGATCAGCCCGGCGTGGTAGGCCGTCCCGCAGGCGACCAGGTGCACGCTCTTCAAGTTGCGGACCCACTCCGGGTCGAACCGCACGCTGTCCAGCACCACGCCGTCGCCCGCCCGGTTGATCCGGCCCGCCAGCGTATCCCGTACCGCCCGCGGCTGCTCGTGGATCTCCTTGAGCATGAAGTGGGCGTAGCCGCCGCGCTCCGCCTCCCCGGGATCCCACGTCACCACCATGGGCTCCCGCGTCACCGGCGTTCCGTCCAGCCTCATCAGCAGGACGTCCTCGCGCGTCAGAACGGCCATCTCGCCCTCCTCCAGGGGGATCACCCGGCGGGTATGGGGCAACAGCGCCGGGATATCGGAGGCGAGGAAGTTCTCGCCCTCCCCCAGGCCGATGATCAGCGGCGAGGCCTGCTTGACGGCCACGATCTTCCCCGGCTCGCGGTTGCTCATCACGGCCAGGGCGTAGGCACCCCGGAGGCGTGCCGCGACTCGCCGGACGGTGCTCACCAGGTCCCCGTCGTACATGGCTTCCAGCAGGTGGGCAACGACTTCCGTGTCGGTCTCCGAGGAAAAGCGGTGGCCTTGGGCCTTGAGCTCGTCGCGCAGCTCCGCGTAGTTCTCGATGATCCCGTTGTGCACCACCACGAAGCTGGACGTGCAGTCGGTGTGGGGGTGGGCATTCTCATCCGATGGCCGCCCGTGGGTGGCCCAGCGGGTGTGGCCGATACCCGCCGTGCCCTGCACCGGCCGCCGGTCCACGAGCTCCTGGAGGGCGTCGATGCGGCCCACTCGCTTGCGCACGTCCACCGTGCCGTTGTATCCCACGGCGATGCCCGCCGAATCGTAGCCGCGATACTCCAGGGCGCGCAGCCCGCGGATCAGGATGGGAACGGCCTGCCTCGACCCCACGTAACCGACGATCCCGCACATACCGGCACTCGACCTCCCCGTTTCGTAACCGTGGCGCTACCCGGCGAGCCCGCGAGCACGCGTGACCCTGTCGCCGCCGCGCACCGGCCGTGCCTTGCCCGCTGGGGGCAGAGGGGCGAGGCGCGCGGGCGCGGATGCTCCGTCATGGGGCAGGGCTTGGCGGTAGCGGCACACGGACGCTCCTCCGCCAGCTCTGCCGCGAGCGCAAATCCCGCCGGGCATGACGATGGGCCCCGCTTACGGGGCAATGGCCATGTCCTCTGCTGCATGCCGGGAGGACCGGCTTGGCGACGGCCACCGTGGCGGATCCCGACGCCGGGACCCCGCGGGGCTTCCTGGCAGGTGGGTCAAGGGAAGGGGAGGAACGGGAGGTCGGGCCACCTGGCCCGTGTTGTCCCCGGGATCGCTCCCGGGATTTGCCGGGCCGCTCACGGTCGTGGCCAACCGTGGGGTGATCCGCCGAACCCTCGATACACCCCATCCTCGTCAACTCGCCGCCATCGCGGGCGACGAGTCCTGGCGCTAGCGAAGCTTCCCGACTTCGCTTTCGAGTTGCGTGCCGACCTCCAACCCTCGCCGATCCCGCCCGGACCTGCCCGGGCGCCCAACCGGCCTCCTCCATTTCCAGAATTGGATGCCGCCCCGTTTCCCGGTTTCTGCACCTCCTTCCGGGGTATGCCACGTCGTTGACCGCGGCACCCCATTCTATGCCCCGGTGGGCCACCGCTGTCAACGGGTGCCGAGGGCCTGCCGGACGGCGGCGGCGATGTCCTCGGCCAGTTCACGCACCAGCGCCTCGTCGTCCCCTTCCACCATCACCCGGATCAGCGGCTCGGTACCCGACGCACGTACCAGCACGCGGCCGGCGTTGCCGAGGCGTTCCTCGGCCCGCCGAAGGGCGGCGCGGATGGCCGGTTCTTCCTCCCATCCTTCCTTGCTGGCGACACGCACGTTGAGGAGCACCTGGGGCACGGGCCGGACCACCGACGCCAGTTCCGACAGCGGGCGCCCGCTCCGCACCATCACGTCGGCCAGCACGAGCCCCGTCAGGATGCCGTCCCCCGTCTGGGCGTGGTGGCGCAAGATGATGTGCCCCGACTGCTCACCGCCCAGGGCATAGCCTCCGGCCTCCATCGCCTCGAAGACGTAACGGTCGCCCACCTTCGTCCGCACCAGCCTCGCCCCGACGGCCGCCAGAGCCCGCTCCAGACCCAGGTTGCTCATCACCGTGGCGACCACCGTCCGGTGGGGCAGGGCGTCCCGCGCCAGCAGGTCGCGGGCCAGAACGGCCAGGATGGCGTCGCCGTCGACGACCCGGCCCCGTTCGTCCACGGCGATCACCCGGTCAGCGTCACCGTCGTAGGCGACGCCCAGGTCCGCCCCTTCGCGGAGGACCGCCTCCGCCAGCCGGCCCGGCGCCGTGGAACCACAGTCGACGTTGATGTTGGTGCCGTCGGGCCGGTCGTGGAGTACCGTGAGCCGCACGCCTAGCCGCCGCCACACCTCGGGCGCCAGCCGGTAGGCCGCGCCGTGGGCGCAGTCCACCACCACCCGCAGGCCGCTCAGGTCCGACTGCACGGCGGACCGCAGGTGCTCGATGTACCGCTCCGCCGCCGCGGGCTCTTCATGGCGCCGGCCCACTGCGCCGCCCACGGGCGCCGGTAAACCGGCATCCCGGCCGGCTGCCTCCGACGCGACCAGGCGTTCGATCTCTTCTTCCAGCGCATCGGGCAGCTTGCGGCCCTCCGCGCTGAAAAACTTGATGCCGTTATACTCCGGCGGGTTGTGGCTGGCGGAGATCACCGCGCCGGCCGTCGCTCCCAGGTCGGCGGTGAGGAAGGAGACGCCGGGCGTCGTCATGACGCCCAGCGGCACCACATCCGCCCCGGCGGACATCAGGCCCGCCGCCAGGGCGGCCTCCAGCAGGTCGCCGGAGGCCCGGGTGTCGCGCCCCACCAGAACCCGGGGCCGGCCACCACCCGCCCGCGCCAGCACCGCGGCCGCCGCGCGGCCGAGGCGCAGCGCCAGGTCCGGGCTCAGGTCGTCGTTGGCCACCCCTCGCACTCCGTCGGTTCCAAACAGCCTTGCCATCGCCGCCCTCCCATGCCGTCCGTGATCGCCGGGCCCCGTGTCGCCCCGGGCGCTCCGCCCCGAGGTGGGGGTCAACCCGCGCCTCCCGCCGCGCTGCCCGTGGAGCGCTGCCCGCGCGCCGGGCGCACCTCCACGGTCACGCGGACCGTGCGCCTGCCGTCGGCGGTGATCACCCCGTCGGGCAGGGCCAGGCCGGCCTCGCGGGTCACGGTATGGTCGAGGCCCTCGATATCAATGGATTCGGTCTGGAGGAACTCCAATTCGCCCAGGAGGTCCTCATCCCGTGCCCGCACCGTGACCTCCGCGGGCTCGATCTCGATGTTGCCGATCTCGAACCCCTGGGCCGGCTGTCCCTGCAATCGCGCCTGGACGGGCACCGCCTTGCGGGGCATGTAGACCACCGGCACCGTCACCTGGACCGTGGCCGGCTCGATGACCAGTGCTTGCGGGAAATCCGCCTCCACGGGGCGCCCGCCGGAGTCCACCGGAAGGAGCGGCACCGAGTGGGCGATGGTGCTCTGGATGCCCGCCACCGACACGTCGGCGACCACGTGGTCCACGCGCTCCACCAGGCTGCGGGCACCGCTGATGGTGGCTTGTTCCGCCGACACCGTGGGGTTTTCGATGACATAGTCGGCCAGCGGCTGACCACGGGTCCGCAGCTCGACGGGCACCGTCTTCTCCAGGCGCTGCTCGACCCGCACCGTGACGTATTGGGGACTCATCCTCAGCACCCGCAGCCGCCCGCTGACGGGAATCACGGTGATCGGCCGGGTGACCTCGCCGGGTCCTGCGCCGCTCAAGTCCACCGTCGCCCGGATATCGTCCATGGACAGGGTCTGAAGGAAGTCAGGCGGGCCGCTGAAGGTGACGTCCACCGTCCGGGGTTGGACGGAGTAGACGGCCAAGCTCGGATCAAGCCCCTCGACGACGAGTTCGATACCATAGACCGTCCTGGCCTGGTCGGGGTTCTGGCTGCTCATCACGCCGAACCAGAGCGCGACGGCCAGCAGGACGGACAGGATCCGGAGGCGGGTTTCGTTCTCGAACAGCCGATCCATCACGCCGACCCCCGCGGCCACCAGGAGGGACCCTGATTCTCCTCCGTCGCCAGCAACGATTGCAGGAGTTCCTTCAGCGTCGTCTCATCCAGGTTGCGGATCAGCTTCCCCGAATGGGCCAGCGACACGCGCCCCGTCTCCTCCGAGACCACGACGGCTACCGCATCGGAATGCTCGCTGATGCCCAGCGCGGCCCGGTGGCGGCTGCCCAGCTCGCTGCCCGGCCCCGCCTCCTCGGTCAGGGGCAGGAAGGTGCCCGCCGCCATGACCCGGTTGCCGCGGATGATCACCGCCCCATCATGGAGCGGCGTGTTGGGGATGAACAGGTTGACCAGGAAGGGCGCGGAGACGATGCCGTCGATGACGATGCCCGTCTCGATGATCTCGTTCAGCCCGGTCTCCCGCTCGATGACGATGATGGCGCCCACGTTGTTGCGGGACAGTTGCTCGACGGCCTTGACCACCTCGTCGATCATCCGCTCGACGTCCTGCTCCGGCAGCGCGAACAGGGGCCGCGCAAAGAAGCGGCCACGGCCGAGCTGCTCCAGGGCCCGCCGCAGCTCTGGCTGGAACACGATGGGCAGCGCCACGATCAGCGCCAGCTGCGCCTGGCGCAGCAGCCAGTGGATGGTGTCCAGCCGGAGCCAGCCGCTGATGGTGGTGAAGACGACGAGGACGAGAATGCCGCTGAGGATGGGAACGGCCCGCGTGCCGCGGATCAGAAGGAAGAACCGGTAGAACAAGTAGGCCACGAGCGCGATGTCGATCAGCGATAGGAGCCAATCGACCCACGTCATACTAAAGAGGAACGCGGGCAGCGGCACCTCGTGCCTCCCCTCCGTCCGGGATCCCCCGCAGCGCTCCCGGTGGCGGGGGACTGCACCGGCCCCGCTTCAGCCTGTGGCGGGGCGCTCGCGCGTGTAGTAGGCCAGGCTTTGGAGTTCCAGCGTCAGGTCGATGTTCTGTACCACGATGCCCGGCGGTACCTGGAGCGTCACCGGCGCGAAGTTGAGGATCGCCTCCACCCCCGCCTCCACCAGCCGCCGGGCCACGTCCTGTGCCGCGTGGGCGGGAACGGCGATGACGGCCAGCCGGATGCCCGCGGCTCGGATGACCTCGTCCATCCGCTCGGCGGGTTCGATCACGACCCCTTCGATGGACTGCCCGACCCGCGCCGGGTCATTGTCGAAGATGGCGACGATGCGGACGTCGCGGTGGCGAGTCAGGTTGTAACGGGCCAGGGCGGTGCCGAGGTGGCCCGCGCCCACCAGGGCGATGGGAACCTGGCGGTCCAAGCCGAGGATCGAGCGCAACCGCTCGATCAAGACGGCCGTCCGGTACCCGACGCCACGCGTGCCGAAGGCACCAAAATAGGCCAAGTCCTTGCGGATCTGTTCCGACGAGTATCCAGTGCGCGCCGCCAGGTCCGCGGAGGAGACGATCTCGTGATCTTCAGCGTAAAGCTCCGTGAGGGCCCGCAGGTAGACGGGTAGCCTGCGGATGGCCACGTCGGGCACGCGGCCGGACCCGCTGGCTGCCGGTCCCGGGGCGGCGGCACCGGTTTTCGCCTTCTCATCCCGGTGCGCGGTCACCATCACGCCCCCGTTCCGCCGCCCGTGCCCCGCGCCGCCGGCACCGCTGCCGGCACCCGCCTCCGTGCGGGCCGCCCGCGGTGTCGGCTCGCCAGACTAGTGCTTGCGTTCCAGGATGAACCGGGCCAGGGCACGGAGGTAGGGCTGCATGGGCACGCCGCCAAGCTCGTCCAGCGCCGCGAGCGCCCCGGCGATGAAGTGCTCGGCCTGCCGGCGGGCGTGGCGCTTCCCCCCGCGCGCCCCCCCCCCCCCACGACCCCCCCGAGAGTTGGGGGCG
>QGUQ01000041.1 GCA_003242195.1 Bacillota bacterium
TATGGCTCCCACCGACATCTCACCCTTCTTATTCTCCGGGCGGCTCATATTTTTATAAGAGCCACCCTTCTACCACCGCCGGCCGCTGACCGGTCCCCATGCCTTCTTCCGCCATGGCTGGACGCGCGCCCTGGTCATCGAAACCGGCGGGAACTTACCCCTGGCGGCGCTGGCGCTGCGTACCGCCGGTGGCGAGGAACCGGACTTCGATCCCTCCCGCCGGGAGGCGACCTTCCGGGCCCCGGCCGGGGCGGGCGAGCTGGTGGTCTTCTGCGGCCTCGCGCCCGAGAGCGACGGCGCCGCCACCACGGCCGTCGACCTGGCCCGGCGCGGCTTTCCCGCCTTGCTGGAACACGCCTCCCGCTGGCTAACCGCCCGGGACCCGCTGGAACGGCTGCCGGGCGGGATCCCCGCCCTGGCGCGGGCCGCGAACCTCGGGGAGGAGGAGGCGGCCCGCCTGGCGGAGCGCATCCGGCGCAACCTCTGGTTCGCCCTCTTCTTCGCCCACGGCCGTGCGCTGGACGGCGACCGCTGGGTCCTCGTCACGTCCCGCAGCCCCCGCTATTACGTCAGCGGCGCCCACTGGTCCCGGGACAGCCTGCTCTGGGCGTATCCGGCGGTGCTGGAGGTCGACCGGGCCCTGTCCCGGGACCTGCTGGTCACGGCCTTCGACCGCTACACCCGGCATCCGGGGGAGCACAGCCAGTACCTGGACGGGACCGTCCTCTACCCGGGTTGGGAGCTGGATCAGGCCGCCGCCTGGCCGCTGGCCCTGGCCCGCTACCTGCTGGCCACCCAGGACGCCACGATCCTGGAAGAACCGGCCGTGAGCCGCGGCCTGCAGGCCGTGCTGGCGGCCGCCGAGGCCGAGCGGGATCCCGCCACGGGGTTGATCCGTACGTTCCTGCTCCCCTCCGACGATCCCGCCCAGCGCCCTTTCGTCACCTACGACAACGCTCTGTACGCCCAGGCCCTGGCCATGCTGGCCGGGGCGCTGCGCTCCCTCCGGGTGCCGGCTGCGGGCGCCGGACCGTGGGCTCCCGACCGGCTGGAGGAGGCGGCCGCCCGCACCCGGCAGGCGGTGCTGGCGCGCTGCGTGGTGGACGGTCCCTTCGGCCCCATGTTCGCCTGGGCGGTGGACGGCCCACCCGACCCGAAGCCGGTATGCTATGACGAACCACCGGGCACCCTGGAGCTTCTGGGCCCCTACGGTTTCGCCCGCCCGGCGCCGGGCGACCCGTTGGACGTGCGGCGTGTCTACGAGAATACGGTTCGCTGGATCCACTCTTCCTACAACCCGTACGGGCCGCCGCCCGGGCGGTACTCCACGCCCACCTGCCCCCACGCCCGGCATCCCTGGCTGCTGAGCGTGGCCGCCGGGCTCTTGAACGGGCGCCGGGAGTATCTTCCCCTGCTGGCGGAGGCACCGCTGGACTCCGGGTTCGCCTGCGAGACCTTCGATGCCGAGACGGGGCGGGTGCGGACCGGCCCTGCCTTCGCCACCTGTGCCGGGTTCGTCGCCTGGGCGGCCTTGAAGGCCCTGCGGGCGGCCGGGGCGGGCGACGAGGCCGGGCACCAGCCGTGACGTCGCGGGCGAGGGCTGGCGGAGGCGGGAAACCACGAAAGGAGCTGCAGGAAGGGAGCGATGACGCCTTGACCCGGGAGCTCTCGCGCGAGCCCGTGCCGGTAGACGTGCTGGTCATCGGCGCCCATCCCGACGACGCCGAGATCGGCATGGGCGGTACGCTGGTCAAGCTTCACCGCCTGGGCTACTCCATCGGCGTGATCGACCTCACCCGCGGCGAGCTGGGTAGCAAGGGCACGGCCGAACGGCGGGCGGAGGAAGCCGCCGCGGCCGCCGCCGTCTACGGCGCCCGGTTCCGGGCCAACCTCAACCTGGGCGACAACCGCATCGACGATTCCCCCGCCCTGGGCCGGAAGCTGGCGGAGCTCATTCGGCGGGCGCAACCACGGCTCGTGTTCACCCACCACGGCGAGGACCGGCACCCCGATCACCGCGAGGCCCATGCCCTGGTCCGCCGGGCGGTCTTCCAGGCGGGTCTCCGCAACCTGGACCTGGGCGTCCCGTATCACCTGGTGGACGCCCTGATCTTCTTCCCCGTCAACGAGTGGGTGGAACCCAGTTTCGTGGTGGACATCACGGACACCTTTGAGGGCAAGCTGAAGGCGATGCGGGCCTTCGCCAGCCAGTTCGTGGAGCCCACCGCCCCCATCGACCACAAGTACTTCGGTGTGGAGGACTACCTGGAGGCGGCGGCCGTCCGCGCCCGCCACTACGGGATGCGCATCGGCGTGCGCTACGGGGAGGCCTTCGTCACCGCCGGCGTACCCGTCAGCGACCCGGTGGCCGCCTTCCGGCGCGGCTGAGACCCCCGGCTGACAGCCGCCGCTCGCCGGCGCCTGAGGCGCCTGATCCGATACGCGCAGGCCCACCCGCCCCGAGCCCCGGCCAGGCGAGCAACAGCCCACCCACCACGGAGATCGCGACGGCCGGGGGCAGGGCCCCGACCAGCATCGCCCTTGGCGGAAGCGGTTGCCCGGGAGCGTAGGCGGCGGCCAAGGGCGAGGCGGGGTCCGACAATCCGGTATGGTTGGGGTGCCGTTACGGCTTGCGTTCCTCCCGGTCCTGCCGGGTGCGGTGCGGGGTGCGGGCGTCGGCTCCCGCAGCCTCCCCCCGCGTAACCTCCGGCCCTGCCGCAGCAAGGCCGGCGCCGTGGCCGGCACGCCTGGTCCCGGCCACGGGGAATCCCGCTCCCGCCGTAGCGCTCCGGCTCATCACCTGCAGCATCTTCGCCTCCAGGGCCCGCAGCCGGCGCGCCATCTCGATGGGGGCCACACCGGCCTCCCGGGCCAGCTCGGCGATGGACCGGGGCGGTTCTCCGTGCAGTCCCCACCGCCGGGCGATCAGCTTGGCCTCGTCCTCCGTCAGATGCTGCAGGCCCTGCCGGATCAGGTCGATGTTCCCGAAGTTGCCAAACATCCGCCATCCCTCCCGTGACAGTCAATGACGGGAGGGAGAGAGCGGTGATGGGTCCCCGTCCCGCGGGAACGGGCGGCCGTCTCCCCGGCACCGCCCTCTCTGCCCGGTGGGGCCCGCTCCTCTCCTCGCCCCTCACACATCCCGCGGCTCCGCCTCGCCGCCTTCCGCGGCGGCAGCCCGGCCCGCCGCCAAGCGGGCGATGAGGACCCGGAAGGGCGAGCAGCTGACGTAGTCCAGGCCGATGCGGTGGCAGAACTCGATGGACGCCGGATCGCCCCCGTGCTCCCCACAGATGCCCACCTTCAGCTCCGGCCGGGCTCGGCGGCCCTCTTCCACGGCGATGCGCAGCAGCCGACCGACACCTTGTTCATCCAGCGAGATGAAGGGATTCTCGGGTAGGATCTTCTCCGCCAGGTAATGGTGGAGGAACTTGCTCTCGGCGTCGTCGCGGCTGAAGCCAAAGGTGGTCTGGGTCAGGTCGTTGGTGCCGAAGGAGAAGAACTCGGCCACCGACGCCACCTCGCCCGCCGTCAGGGCGGCCCGCGGCACTTCGATCATGGTGCCGATGGGTACCCGCAGGCTGATGCCGGTCTCCTCTTCCACCTGCCGGCGGACGGCCTCCACACGCTCCCGCAGGAAGGCCAGCTCGCGTACGTGGGCCACCAGCGGGATCATGATCTCCGGCCGGGCGTCCACGCCGCGGCGGCGCAGCTTGGCCGTGGCCCGGAAGATGGCCCGGGCCTGCATCTCGTAGACCTCGGGGAAAGTGACGCCCAGCCGGCAGCCGCGGTGGCCCAGCATGGGGTTGGCCTCGTGCAGGGCTCGCACCTTGCGGAGCAGCTCACGCCGCTCCTCCAGCCGGGCGGGGTCGGCGCCGGTCAGCTCCAGCCTCGTGACCTCCACCAGCAGCTCTTCCAGGGACGGCAGGAACTCGTGCAAGGGCGGGTCCAGCAGGCGGATGGTCACCGGCAGGCCGGCCATGGCCTCCAGGATGCCCTCGAAGTCCGCCTGCTGCATGGTCTCCAGCTCCGCCAGGGCGGCCTCCCGCTCCTCCCGGGTCTCCGCCATGATCATGCGCTGGACGGCGGGCACCCGCTCCGGGCCCATGAACATGTGCTCGGTGCGGCAGAGGCCGATGCCCTCGGCGCCGAACTCCCGCGCCCGGCGAGCATCCTCGGGCGTGTCGGCATTGGCCATCACCCGCAGGCGGCGGGCCTCGTCAGCCCAGGCCAGCAATTCCCGGAACTCGGGGGAGAGCTCCGGCTCCACCAGGGGCACCTCACCGGCGAACACGCGGCCGGTGGCACCGTCGATGGTGATGCGGTCTCCCTTGCGCAGCACGCGGTCACCGACGCGGCACTCCTCCCGCTCCAGGTCGATGCGCAGGGCCTCGCAGCCGCAGACGGCGGGCTTGCCCATGCCCCGGGCGACCACGGCGGCGTGGCTGGTCATGCCACCACGGCTGGTCAACACGCCCTGGGCCGCCACGATGCCATGGATGTCGTCGGGCGTGGTCTCTGGCCGCACCAGGATGACCGCCTGCCCCTCCCGACCGAGCCGCTCGGCCTCGTCGGGGTCGAAGACGATGGCCCCCACCGCCGCGCCGGGAGACGCCGGCAACCCCTGGGCCAGGGGCTCCACGTTCAGGTTGGGATCCACGTGCTTGTGCAGCAGCCGCGCCACCTGCTCGGGGTCGACCCGCAGCAGGGCGGTACGCCGATCGATCAAGCCCTCCCGGACCATGTCGTGGGCGATGCGCACCGCGGCGGCCGCGGTACGCTTGCCGCTGCGGGTTTGCAGCACGAACAGGCGGCCGCGGTCGACGGTGAACTCGATGTCCTGCATGTCCCGGTAGTGCCGCTCCAGGCGCTCGGCGACCTCCCGCAACTGCCGGTAGAGCTCCGGCCGTTCCTCCGCCAGGCGGGCGATGGGCTCCGGCGTGCGGATGCCGGCCACGACGTCCTCGCCCTGGGCGTTGGGCAGGTACTCGCCGTAGAGCTCGTTGTCCCCGGTGGAGGGGTTGCGGGTGAACATCACGCCCGTCCCGGAATCCGGACCGGTGTTGCCGAAGACCATCGCCTGGACGTTGACAGCCGTACCCAGGTCGTCGGGGACCTTGTGGATCCGCCGGTAGACCTTGGCCCGCTCGTTGTTCCAGGATTCGAACACCGCCCGCACGGCCAGCTCCAGCTGGCGCCGCGGGTCCTGGGGAAACTCGGCGCCCGTGGCCTTGCGGACGATCTCCTTGTAGGTCTCCACCAGGCCCTCCAGCTCTTGCGCCGGCAGCTCGTGGTCGAAGCGGACCCCCCGCCGCTGCCGCGCCGCCTCCAGGGCGTGCTCGAAGCGGGACGCCGGGACGCGGAGGACCACCTCGCCGAACATCTGGATCAGCCGCCGGTAGCAGTCGAAGGCGAAGCGGGCGTCGCCCGTCTCCTCCGCCAGCCCCCGCACGGCCTCGTCGTTCAGGCCCAGGTTCAGGATGGTGTCCATCATCCCCGGCATCGACACCGGGGCACCCGAGCGGACCGACACGAGCAGGGGGCGGCGGGGATCGCCGAACCGGCGCCCGATCTCCTCCTCGAGGCGGGCCAGCTTCTCGTCCACCTGCTCCATCAGGCCGGGCGGGAACTGCCCGCCGGTGGCCAGGTAAGCCTTGCACGCCTCGGTGGTGATGGTGAAGCCGGGAGGCACGGGCAGGCCGATGCGGGTCATCTCGGCCAGGTTGGCCCCCTTCCCTCCCAGCAGCATCCGATCCGCACCCGACCCCTCGTCAAAGAAATAGACCCAGCGCCGGGCCCGTTCAGCGGCGACCGCGGTCATCGCGCTCCCCCCTCGCCAGGATCTCGAGCACCGTGTTGGCGGTCTCCTCCACCGCCTTGTTGGTGACGTCGACGACGGGACAGCCCAGCTCGCGAAACACGCGCTGGGCGTAGGCCAGTTCTTCCTGGATGCGGCGCATGCTGCCGTAGCTGGAGTCCTCGCTCAGGCCCATGGCCCGCAGGCGCTCCCGGCGGATCCTCTGCAGGACCTCCGGCCGGATGATGAGCCCCACCAGCCGGTTGCGCGGCACCTTGTAAAGCTCCGCCGGCGGTTCTACCTCGGGGACCAGAGGCACGTTGGCCACCTTGTACATGCGGTGGGCCAGGTACATGCTGACGGGCGTCTTGGAGGTGCGGGACACGCCCAGGAGGACGATGTCCGCCTGGAGCAGGCCGCGGGGGTCCTTGCCGTCGTCGTACTTGACGGCGAACTCCACCGCCTCGATGCGGCGGAAGTATTCCTCGTCCAACTGGTGTCGCAGGCCGGGCTGCAGGCGCGGCGGCCGCTCTGCCACCTGCATCCAGGCGGCCATCATCGGCCCCATGATGTCCACCACCGGGATGCCGGCCGCTTGCGCCTTCTCGTTCAGGGCCCGGCGCAGGTCCTCCACCACCAGGGTGTGGACGATCAGGCTGCGCTCCTCGCGGCGGGCCCGGTCGACGATCTCGTCCACCGTCTCCATGCGGTCCACATAAGGAAAGCGGTGAAAGGTGGCACGATGGCCGTCGAACTGGCTGGCGGCCGCCCTGGCCACCAGCTCGGCGGTCTCGCCCAGGGAATCGGACACGATGAAGACGACCGGTTGGGCCACCCCGTTATGACCCCCTCACCATGGCCGCCTGCCCTCCGGCTCCCGGGCGCCGGCCCGCGCCACCGGTGATCCTCTCCCGGCCCGGGAGCTCCCGCGGGCCGGGTTACGGTGCCGCGGACGCCGCCCGTGACGCCGTGGCGCCCTGCCGCCCCGGCACCATGTCCCAGCGGCCGATGTCGCGGAAGCCGAGCCGCTTGTAGATGGCACCGGCCTCCGGGTTGTCGTAGAACAGGCAGAGCCCCTTCCCCTCGGCCAGCACCTCGGAACACAGCCGCACCATGAGCTGGGTGGCAAAACCCCGGCGGCGGAAGCCGGGGTCGGTGGCCACGCCCACGATCATGGCGGAATAGGGGTTCTCCCCCGCCGTCTTGACGGCCGAGACGGCGCGCCCATCGTACTCCAGCCAGTAGCCGCGGGCGGCCCCCGTCTCCAGCGAGTGGCGCAGCTCCTGCTCCCGCTCCCGGTCGAAGAAGGGAAACTCGGCGATGCGCCGGTAGAGGTCACCGATCACAGGCGCATCGGCGGGCGTCATCCGCCGCAGGCGCACCACGGTGGGCAACTCCTGGCGCAAGCCCGACAGGTTCCCGCCGTCCCTCAGCTCCGCGAAGTACAGCGACCGGCGCCGCTCCCAGTCCAGGAATCCTTCCGTGTAAGGGCGCAAGCGCTCCACGACCTCGCTCTTGCCGGAGACCTCCCAACGATCCCAACCGCCCTCTCCCACGTGCCGCTGGATGATCGAGGCTATACCCCCGGCATCGAAGTCGTCCCGACCGTAGGGGATGAAGTTCCGGAAGTAGCGCAACAGCACCGCCCGGAGCCGGCCGTCGCCGGCGAAGTCACCCCAGACCTGCTGGAACTCGGTGTCGAAGCCGTAGTTGTGGATGTCAGCCAGGAGGAACAGGTTGAAGGCGCTCTCCACGGCAAGGAAGTCCAGCGTCGCCTGGCGGTCGGACTCCGTCAGCTGGCGGATCACAGGCCTGCACTCCTCTCCCCCGGGCGGCCTTCCGGCCCGCCGCCGCGGGCGGGCCGCGGGCGGGCAGCCCGACGCCCAGCACCGCAGTGGTTACCGGAGCCCACCGGACGCATTGCCTGCATTCGGTTCCCTGCAAAGCATTGGACAACGGCCGGCGGAATCCCTGGTGCCGGTGGTGCCTGGAACGCGGGCCCCGGCCGGATGAGGCGCGGGGGCGGGCTACGCCCGCTGCACGGGGGCCGGCCCCGGTCCCCCCCCCCCCCCCGCCCCCCCGCCCCCCCCCGTCCCCAAGGCACCGGCGCCCCCTCTTCAGCCTGCCGGCAGGTTCCCCAGGGCGGCCACGCGGCTCGCCAGGTCCGCCACCCGCTTGAGAAGGGCCAGGCGGTTGGCCCGCAGGGCCGGATCCTCCGCCATGACCAGGACCCGGTCCAGGAAGGCGTCCACGGCGGGCCGCAGGCGGGCGATGGCCTGGAAGTAACCGGCGTAATCCCGTGCCGCCAGCGCCCGCTCGGCGGCCTCGCGGGCGGCCTGAAGGGCGGCGTGTAGCTCGCCCTCCTCGGGCTCGCGGAAGAGGGCCGGGTCGACATGGTCCGCCTCCGCGCGGCCGGCCAGGTTGGCCGCCCGGCGGTGGACGGTCAGGACATCGCCTGCCACCGGCGAGGCCAAGAGCTCGGCCACGGCCCGCGCCCGCGCCCAGATCCCCGGGACGTCGGTGCGGTCCACCACCAGCACGGCCTGGATCACGTCGTGGGCGTAGCCCGCCTCCGCCATCAGCACCCGCAGGCGCGCGGCCAGGAAGTCCAGGAGCTTCGCCCGCACCTCCGCGGGGTCGAACCGCACCTCCACCCCCGGCGATGCCAGCGGCGGCCGGTAGCCGGCCAGGGCTTCGTCCAACAAGGCATCCAGGGGCACGGCGCCCGCGGGCCCCGGCTCCGCCAGCAGCCGCAACAGGCCCACGCCAGCGCGGCGCAGGCCGTAGGGGTCCTGGGAGCCCGTGGGCTCCAGTCCCGCGGCGAAGCAACCGGCCAGGGTGTCGGCCCGGTCGGCGATGGCCAGCAGGCGGCCGAGCAAGGTGGCGGGCAGCTCGTCGTCCCCGCCCCGCGGCAGGTACTGTTCGGCCAGGGCCTCGGCCACCTCCCGGGGCTCGCCGTCCAGCAGGGCGTACTCCCGCCCCATGCGCCCCGCCAGCTCCGTGAACTCGTAGACCATGGCGGTGACCAGGTCCGCCTTGGCCAGGTAGGCCGCCCGGGCTACGAGCTCCCGCTCCGCCGCCGGCAGGTCCAGCCGCTCCGCCAGCCACCCTGCCAGGCGCTGCAGGCGGCCGGTCTTGTCCAGGAGCGTGCCGAGCCCGGGGAGGAAGGAGACCCGTTCCAGCTCCGGCACCCGCTCCTCCAGGCGCCGCTGGCGATCCTGGGCGTAGAAGAACCGCGCGTCAGCGAGACGGGCGCGGATCACCCGCTCGTTGCCGCGGCGCACCGTGTCCAGGTGCCGGTCGTCGCCGTTGCGCACGGCGACGAAATAGGGCAACAGCTCACCACCGCCCGGCTTGCAGACGGGGAAGTAGCGCTGGTGCACCTTCATGGTGGTGACCAGGACGTCCCGCGGCAACTCGAGCATCTCGGCGGCAAAGGAGCCCGTGAAGGCCGTGGGGTACTCGACCAGGTCGACCACCTCGTCCAGGAGCTCCGGGTCGATCTCCGCCTCGCCGCCGACGGCGGCCGCCACCCCTTGCACCTGCTCCGTGATGCGATGGCGCCGCTCCTCCGGGTCGACGATCACGTAGGCCCGCTCCAGCGCCTGCCGGTATGCCTCCTCGTCGGCGCTCGCCAATTCCACCGGCTCCGGGTGGAGGAACCGGTGCCCGTAGCTGACCCGCCCCGCCCGCACGCCCGCAAAGGAGACGGGCAGGACCTCCTCGCCCAGCAGCGCCACCAGCCACTTCACAGGGCGGACGAACCGGTGGTCACCCGCACCCCAGCGCATGGTACGGCGGAACTCGATGCCGCCCAGGATCCCGGGCAGGAGCTCGACCAGGACCTCCGCCGCCGGCTTCCCCTCGATGATCTTGCGGGCGAAGACGTACTCGCCCTGGGGCGTCTGGCGTACCACCAGGTCGGCCACGTCGACGCCCTGGGCGCGGGCGAAGCCCAGAGCCGCCCGCGTCGGCTCGCCCTCAGGGCCGAAGGCCGCCGCCCGCGAGGGCCCGCGCACCCACTCCTCCCGGGCCTGTTGCCGCGGGGCCAGCCCGCGGACCACCAGCGCCAGGCGCCGCGGCGTCCCCAGCGCCCGCACCAGCTCGTAGGCGAGCCCGGCCTCGGCCAGGGCCGTCCCCGCCCGCTCCGCCAGCTGCCGCCGCGCCGCCCGGGCGTCGTCCGCCGGGATCTCCTCGCAGCCCAGTTCGACCAGCAGGTCCAGGGGCCGTTCGGCCTGCACGGAGGTGCTCATCGGCCCGCACCTCCCGTGGCCGTCGCGACCTCCGCGGTACGGCCCGCGCCCGGCTGCCAGGCTCCGACCTGCAGCAGCGGGTAGCCCAGCCGTTCCCTCTCGGCCAGGTACACCTCGGCCGCCTTGCGCGCCAGCGCCCGCACCCTGCCCACCAAGGCCGCCCGCTCCCGGGCCCCGACGGGGTTCCGGCCCCCAGGAACTTTGAAAGGGGGGGGCACTTTCAACACGTAGTG
>QGUQ01000380.1 GCA_003242195.1 Bacillota bacterium
CCCCCGCGGGGGCCCCTCCGGGCGGGCCCCCCGCCCCGGGGGGGGTCCCGCCGTGGTGGACCCCGCCGGGCGGCCGCTGCTGCTGGCCGACGGCCGGCCCCTGGTGTTGCCGCAGGGAGCGCGGGAGGCGAAGGTGTCCCCCGAGGGGCAGGTGACCGTCACGCTGGCCAATGGGCAGCAGGTCGCGGTGGGGACCATCGCCCTGGCGTGGCCGGCGACCGGCGACGCCCTGGAGGCCAGGGGCGACGGGCTGTTCGCCTATACGGGTGCGCCCGGCGGCCTGATGCTGGTCGTTCCCGGGACGGCGGGGGCCGGCACCATCCGCCAGGGCATGCTGGAGCAGGCCAACGTGTCCCCGCCCGACGAGATGGTACGCCTGCTGGCCGCGCAACGGGCCTACGAGCTCAATGCCCGCGCCATCCGTACGGCCGACGAGATGATGGGCCTCGTCAACAACCTGCGGGCATGAGAACCGGCGGGCGTTTGCGACCCTCCCGGGGACCGCGGGCATCCCGCACCTCTACGGGACACTCCCCCCTGATGAACCCCGGTCGAGGCGGCATCGCGGGCACCGTCCCCGCCCGCCGCCGGCGCCGGGGCTTGTTCGTCCCTTCACGGACCCGCGGGCCCGGCTGTCAGGACGAACCGTGACCGTGGCCGTGGCGACCGGTCCACGACGGCCGGTCCATGAGGGCTGAACCGTGCCGGCCGAACGATGACCGCCGGACCTTGACGGCGGGCCGCGACGGGGCACCCGGCTGAGCCTGTGTCTCAATTGAGAGATGATATATACTGGTACCGAGACGCCGGATGACCCGGCACGCCACCGGGACCGCGCCCGCGCCGGCGGGCGCGGCGCGGCCCCGGCCACGACCACAAGGAGGGATTCCCGCATGGCCTACGAGTTGCCACCCCTGCCGTACGACTACAACGCCCTCGAACCCCACATCGACGAGCAGACGATGCGCATCCACCACGACCGGCATCACGCGACCTACGTGAACAACCTCAACGCGGCCCTGGAGAAGTACCCCGAGTGGCAGAACAAGCCCATCGAGGAGGTCCTGCGCCAGATCGACCGGGTGCCGGAGGACATCCGCACCGCGGTACGCAACAACGGCGGCGGCCACGCCAACCACACGCTCTTCTGGCAGATCATGGGGCCCAACGGGGGTGGCCAGCCGTCGGGCGCCCTGGCCGACGCCATCAACAGCAAGTTCGGCAGCTTTGAGCAGTTCAAGGAGCAGTTCACCAAGACGGCGGTCACCCACTTCGGCAGCGGTTGGGCGTGGCTGGTCGTCGACGAGAACGGGGAGCTGCAGGTCTACAGCCTGCCCAACCAGGACAGCCCGTACATGAAGAACCACACGCCCATCCTGGGCATCGACGTCTGGGAGCACGCCTACTACCTCAAGTACCAGAACAAGCGGCCCGACTACGTGGCGGCCTGGTGGAACGTCGTCAACTGGGACGAGGTCGCCAAGCGTTACGAGGCCGCGCGCAAGTGACGCCAAGGAGTGTGAGCAGGTTGGGGCGGAGGGCCCGCGGGGCCCCCGCCTTTCTTTTCTCGGCACGCTATCTCAGAGGGCGATACTACAGAGCGATCCCGCGAGGCGATCTGACAGGATCATCTCACGGGGCTGTCTCACAGGGCTTAACGATACGGCCCACGCCCGTGCCACGCGGCAGCCGGCTCCGGCCGTCGCCGACGGGCGGCCCCTGCCGTCCCCGGGGGCCGGGCGGCAGGGACGCCGCCGCCGGCGGCGAAGTAGCGACTGCCACGGCAGAGCCGTTCCGTGGGAACCACCTTCAAGCTCAAGGATGGTGACGTCCTTGACTTCCGGAGAGAACCACTCCCGCCGGCCCGGGGAGGCGGGCGGCGGGGACGGGCGGCCGGCCGAAGGGCCGGGGACGCTCGCCATCGAGGAGATCCTCCAGATCCTGCCCCACCGCTACCCGTTCCTGCTGGTGGACCGCATCCTGGAGCTCGAACCGGGCCGCCGCGCCGTGGGCATCAAGTGCGTCAGCGCCAACGAGCCCTTCTTCCAGGGCCACTTCCCCGGACGCCCCATCATGCCCGGCGTGCTGATCCTGGAGGCCATGGCCCAGGTGGGGGCCGTCGCGGTCCTGTCCGTTCCGGAAAACCGCGGCAAGCTGGCCCTGTTCGCCGGCGCCGACCGCGTCCGCTGGCGCCGGCCCGTGGTGCCCGGTGACCGCTTGCAGCTCGAGGTGGAGATCATCGCCGTGCGCGGGCCCGTGGGCAAGGGCAGTGCCCGGGCCACCGTCGAGGGCGAGCTGGCCGCCGAGGCCGAGCTGAGCTTCGCCCTGCGGCCGGCGTGACCGGCCGGGGCAGGGCCCCTGCCCGGCACGGTGGAAGAACCGGCCTCGCCGCCGCGGCATAGGCTGGGGGCGGAGGATCGGGGCGTGGCCGCCAGCAGCGTGGGGGCCGGGCCCGGGCGCCCGGCTTGGCCGCACTGGCGATCCCACTCCTGGGGCCATCCCGCGCACCCGACACCACCTGACGCGCCTGCGAAAAAGAGCGGGGACACAATCGGTGGCGCACGCATATTTAAACAATCAAACGCAAAACACTACGTA
>QGUQ01000381.1 GCA_003242195.1 Bacillota bacterium
GGCTTCCCCATTGTACACCGCGGCCCGGCGGCCCGGCATCTCCCGGTGCGGCCCCGGCCTCCTGGCTTGTCATCAGAAGCCCGGAGGCAGCACCCGGCCCAGCGATGCCAGCCCGAGCCCGCTGGCAGCCAGCAGCACCAGGAGGGTGGCGCAGCCCGCCGCCGGCCGTCCCGGGTGGCGGGACGGGGCCGGCGCAGGGGGCGTGGGGGCCCCCGCCGCGGCCTTCCCCCCGGCAGCCGGCGTCCCGGCCGCCCGGGGTTCCAGACCCCGCAGTAACTCCTGCAAATAGGTGTCGCCGTCCCGCCCCCGGCAGGACAGGAGCGCCAGGGCGGCCCGGCAGTCCGCTCCCGCCCGGTGGGCCCTCTCTACCCGGATCCCGTGGGCCGCCAGAAGGTTCTGCAAGGCGCGGGAGGCGTGGCCATGCCGCCGCCAGTCGACGCCCCGCATGGAACACAGCCACACCTTGGCAGCCGTCTCCGGGTACAGCCTGGTGACGAAGGCCCGGTCGAAGCGGGCGTTATGGGCCACCAGGAACTCGGCCTGCTCCAGCAGGGCGCGGACGCGGGCATCGTCCAGCCGGCGACCACGGACCATCCGCTGCGTGATGCCGTGGACGGCGGTGGCCTGGCGGGGGATGGGGCGCGAGGGTTCCCGCAGCCCCGTATACTCGTCCAGGATGCCGGTGATGGTGCCCGTCTCGCGGTCGAAGGCGAAGAGCACGATGGCCAGCTCTACGATCTCGTCGCTTGCCGGGTCGAGGCCCGTGGTCTCCACGTCAACGAAGGCCGCCCGGCCGTAACGGCCCGCCGCGCCGGGCTCCGGGCGGGCGGGGGCGGGATGGGTGTAGCCGTCCTTCACGACGCCGATGCCTCTCCCGACTGCTGCCATATGGGGGCGTTGCCTGCCCCATCCATGTTTGCCGTCCGGACCCGCGGCTCCTTCACGGTGGCGGGGGTGTCAGCGGGCCGCCCCACGCCCGGATGACGCTGGCCGCCTCCCGCCGGCCGGCCCAGAACTCGGCCAGGGGCGGCCACACCTTGCGGGCCAAGACGCCCAACTCCGGCTCGCCGGCCGCCGGGTCCACGGGAAAAGCCACCGCCAGCCGCTGCGGCCGTCCCCGGCGGTCGGGGTTGATCACGCCCAGGCTCAGGTGCTCCAGTTGCCGCCGGTAGGTCTCGGGCAGGGGGAATTCCTGCCGCCAGGCCTGCAAGGAGGTCACGTCCGCGGGCACCGCCAGCGCCCGCCAGGTCAGCACGTCCGTGCGCCAGCGGCTGAGGAACCGGGCCAGCTCGACGGCGGCCTGGGTGTGCTCGGCGCCCTTGTAGGACTCCTGGCGGAACACCGCCAGCCCGCCCACCTCCACCAGCGCCGGCCGGGGCTGGCCCGCCGGCACCGGCGGCGGCAACAGCACGAGACCCTCAAACCCCGGAGGAACCAGCGCCGGGTCTTGCGTGCCCTCGTCCCTTGCCCCGTCGCCGGCCCACCCCGGGGGCGCCGCCCATGCCGCCTCCTGCCCGGGTTCCACCACCGGTCGCCCCTTCCGTTCCGGCCGGATCCCCAGGCGCCGCTCCAGCAGCCAGCGGGAGAGGCCGGGCGTGAATCCCCCCGCCAGCGACGTACCCGCGCCGTCGCCGGCGAGAAACGCCTCCCCCTGCTCGCCGCCCACCGCCTGCAACAGTCCCGCCTCCCGCATCCCTTCGAGCCAGTCCAGGACCGCCTGCCCTTCCGGGCCGGCCCAGAGGACGGTGCCCTGGGCGGCCAGCGGCGCCGGCACCTGGCGCGCCCGGAGCAGCTGGTGCAGGGGCAGATCGGGCCGCGACGCCCAAAGCACGAGCCCACCGGCCTTCCCATCTCCCTGGGCGCCAGGATCGCCGGCGTCTCCCCCACGACCGGCACCGCCCGCCGGCCCCCCGCCGGCACCGCCGGGCCTCGGCGCGGCGGCCCGCGCCACCCGCTCGGCGTCCTCCAGCGTCCATCCCTCCCGGGCCAGCCGGTCGGGGTCGAGGCCGGCGGCGCGGACCCGTGCCGCATCCGCCCACCAGGCATGGGGTGCCACCCAACGCGGCCAGATCCAGTGCCGGCGCCCCGCGCGGTACAGCGCCAAAGCGGTGGGGTGGTACCAGCGCCGCTCAGCACGCCGCAGGTAGGGATCGAGGGGAACCTGTAGGGGGTGCCCCACCACCAGGGCCCCGCCCCAGCCGCCGAACACGTCCGGCGGCTTGCCGTCGGCCAGCGCCTGCTGCAGGCGCCGGCCGGCCTCGGCGGCGGGGAGCATCACGACCCGCACGCGGATGTTGGGATGCTCCCGGACGAAGGCCTCCAGGGCCAGGTCCAGGTATTCACGGTGGGTGAAAGGCCCCGGCCCGGGCAGTTTCGGTACCGGGGGCGGTTCGTTCCGGCGCCGCGCGGGCTTGCCCGCCTTCCCGCCGTCCGCTCCGGACCCCTGCCCCGCGTTGGCGGGAGGCGGCAGCGGCCGTCCCCTCCCGTGACGCGGCTCGGGGTTGGGCCCGCCCGGGAGCCGAAAGGGATCGGCCAGCACGGCCACAGGCATCTCGGTCTCCCAGAGGACGACTTCATGAGTTCGCAGGGGATCTAGG
>QGUQ01000382.1 GCA_003242195.1 Bacillota bacterium
GGCGTGGGTGGCGATGATGAAGGAAGCGCTGAAGACGGTGAGCGTGTTCTTCAACACGGAGCGGATGGTGACGGAATACGTGGAGAGGATTTACCTGCCGGAGGGTGTTCGCAAGTAGAGCCTGTAAGAGTGAGTAAGAGTAAGAGTAGGAGAGGTTGGTTGAAGGACAGGTATTCGTGCTCTCTCCTGCGGCTGGTGCCTATAAGCGAAGTCAGAAAGGGGCGGCGGACAGCCGCCCCAGCCACGTGGAGGTTCCGGATGGCACCATCCAGGTAGAGTACCGGGGTAACGGCCGGTGCCACCTCGGTGGCCAGCAGCGGCGCTGTAGCGGCCAAAACCTCTGCCGGTCACCCTCGCCGGGCGGGTTGGGGCCGTCACTGGGACCCGCGGGGCGCTGGCGGCGCCGCCAGTTCTCCGTCCACCGGAAGTTCGCCACCGCGGCGCACATGCAGAGCTGCCACTGCGTCTGCTTCCGGCCCCGATACCGGGCTTGCCCCATGCCCAGTGCCGCCAGGCGGGCCAGGGCATGCTCCACGCCCACCCGTCGGCGCAGCGTCGCCTGCCCTTCCGGGCTGGCCTGATACTCCCGCGCCGCCGCCAGGAGCGCTTCCTGGGGATGGATCTGGAGCGTCCGGCTGGCGCCCGTCTTCCCGCTCTGGACACACTTGTGCCGCAGGGGGCACCGCCGGCATTCTTTACCAAAGGTGAAGACCCGGCCGCCGTCCTTCTTCGCCGTGTACTCGCGCGTGGTGTGTCCCCCGGGACAGGAGACCCCGGTCACCCCCTCCCCTTCCCAGAGTAAGGTAAAGCGCTGCTTCGGGATCTCCCACCGGTCCGGGGTGTCGGGGACTTTCGCCCGCAGTTCCCGTCCGGCGTCCGCAAACTCCTGCCGGGTGGCGCCCCCGCCAAAGGCACAGTCGCCCACGGTCTCCGCCACCTCCTGGCCCAGTCGCTCTTCCACTCGCTCCACCTGCGCCAGGGCCCCCGCCGCATCCCCCGCATTCCCCGCCAGCACCTCCACGTCCACGATCAACTGGCTCTCCGGTTCCACCGCGATGCGCCCCTTGTGCCCCGTGAACTTCCGGCTCGCGCTCTTGTGGCCGTGCCGTTGGTCGGAATCGGTGGCGGAGGGGATCCGGTCCTTCGCGGTGCCGTCGCGCAGCTCCACCTGCGGTGCGTCGCTGCCGCCACCGCTGCCGCCACCGCTGCCGCTGCTGCCGTCCGACGGCGGCGGCGTTTCGACCACATCCTGGGTCAGCAGCGCGGTCAATAGCTCCACTTCGGCCTGGACTGCACGGGCGGCGGCTCCCGAGAGCTGCGGCACCTGGGCCGCGGCCAGCGCGAGCAGGCGGCGGGCGGCACCGACCACGGTCCGCAGGAAGCGGCGCCGGTCGGCAGCGTCCGTCCAGTCCACCACCGCTTCCCCTTTCAGGCTGCGCTCCCGGCGCCGCACGTACTCGGCCAACTCGTGCTCGGCAGCCCAGGTGGCGGTAGTTTGCCCGGCCGCGCCGGCCAGCGCCCGCAGGAGCCGGTCCATACTCCGGGCCAGCAGGTTATAGGTATCTTCGACCGCGCCCCGGCCCACGATCGGCTTGGTGTCGAGCAGCACGCGCAGCGCCCCGGCCTTCAGCAGCCCGGTCTCGCGGGCGTACTGGAGGGTGCGGTCGAAGAGCCGGTCGGAGGCTTCGTGGAGGGCGAGGCGCGCCCGGAAGAGGATCAGGGTGGTGCGGGCACAGAGCGGTTTGCCGGCGGGGCGGCGGAGGACGGCGCACCAGCGGAGGTCATAGGCACTGCGCTCCACGGCCTCCTGGTCGGAGACGCCGGCGTGGTATTGGAGCAGGAGGAGGAGCGCCAACTCGGAAGGAGGGACGCTGGGGCGCCCGAGCCGGTCGGAATAGAGATCCGCGAAGGCGGTCTCGGGGAAGAGCGCCGGGCCCGCCAGTGCCAGTTGGGCGTGGAAGGAGCCGGGGTCCAGCTCCAGGTCGAAGACATTGCCCACGTCGAAGAGGGCGGCCTGTTTCTTACGCTTACCCTGCACCGAAAACTCCCTGGGGGCTCACGGCGCCCCCAGGGAGAGATTCGACGGCGGGAGCGCGAACTCCTCAGCCGGTATGGTGCGCTTTCCCCTTTTTGACAGCGCTTCTAGAATCCCGGATGAGTTCACCACATCGCCGATTAATCCTCACTTCGGCTGATTGGATCATTCTTGCAGATATTTAGTGCCGCCAGACCTTCTACCAAGCTGGCTAGGCCCAGCATGTTCACTGCTCGAAGCTGGCATGAGCTCTATGGATGAAAAACGTTTTCTATTCCACGTCCGCAGTCTCTCCACCTCCTCAGCCTGGGCAGCCGGCTCGGACACAGAGTTCCCCCGCCCCTCCACCTCGCTCGGCTACGTGCACTTCTCCACGCACAGCCCCGCCCAGCTCTCCGGAGCCCACTTTCCCGGCGGGCAGATCTACGATCCCACGACCTCCGCCTTCAACCACCTGCGGGCGGCCCAGGCAATCACCAGGTCGGTGCGCCGGCCCGGCGGCACGCTCCACGAGCACCACGTCAACCTGGAG